>JAGMDA010000590.1 GCA_023128935.1 Candidatus Eiseniibacteriota bacterium
GCCTTTACCGAGGCAGGCATTCCACCCACCACCAGGAACTGTTTCACTTGCCGCATCAACTCACCATGGAGTGCCTCGGGGACCTCCGCGCCAGGCAGGAAGCCGCGCACGAAATCCCTAAGCTGGTTCTTGCCCAATGCCAGCAGGAACTCCTCGAAGTTCATCGGGCCCAGGTGCAGATACTCGATGCGCCCGACCGGCATGGAGAAGCTGTGGTCCTTCAAGGCGAAGTCCAGCAGCGACCCAGCGGCAACGACGTGGAGTTCCGGCATCTTCTCGAAGAAGTAGCGCAGACACGCGAAAAGCTCCGGAGCGGCCTGGATCTCGTCCAGAAAGAGCAGCGTTTTCCCCGGCCTGACCTCCGTTCCGTAGCGCGCCCCGAGAAACTCGACGATCCTTGCGGGCTCTCTTGACTCGAACAGCGATGCGACGTTGTCATCCGTTTCCAGGTTGATCTCCAGAAGACCCTCGAAAGCCTGCGCCGCCAACATCCGCACCAGATGGGACTTGCCGACCTGCCGCGCCCCGCGGACCACGAGAGGCTTACGGCTGGTTCTGGACGTCCAGTCCATTAGGTAGTCCAAAGCGAATCTGTACACCGCGTGCCTCCCTAAATGGCTAGATGCAAGTGTTATTATCGCCATTTGGTGGCGCAATGCAAGGGTATTTCCGGCCGCGTTTGCTTGGAGAGCCAATCGTATCCCTGTGGTCCACGAAAGGCTGACACAACTGGGTCTGGCGGGGGGTGAGTTGTATGGCTTCAAGAGATTCAACGTGTGAATTAAAGGGACTCCTCGATCATGCTGATTGGGTCGCGGGGAACTTCCGCACGGTCGATAACCTCAAACCGGTCCGTGCCACGGTAGCGGACACAGGTGATGTGGCTTTCTCGCACTAACCTCTGTGGATCTTTTCCAAAGAACAACGCACCCGCCTGAGGCGTTGGCAAAGGCGACCATCTTCCGGCAGGCACATTGGGGTAACTAGTTTTGCGTCGCATTTGCGTTGCATTTGCGACGCAAATCAAATCCCCACAAATAGCCCAATCGGCACAACTCTCTGGTGTATCGGTTTCACCAGAAGAAACGAAAGCTAGGCGGTGACCATCAGGAGACCAGCAGGGCAGGCTGATGTAGGGTCCGGCGAACCGCGTGGCCTGCCCCGCATGCCCGCCATGCGCTCATGTTGGAAGAGGCTCAGGATTGCCGAAGGCACACGGATTGGCGTACAATTGTTTAGTCGGGAAAAGCGTGATCGGAGGGCGCGGATTCCACGTCGGAGCTGTGCGATGAGGGCTCGCGGAACCCGAGAAGCTCGGAGATGCTCTTCTTAATGAGAAGTCCCCTAATGAGAAGTCCCTTAATGAGAAGTCGTGGATTCCGAAATGGAGCGTTGCCCCTGGGGCAGGGCCTGCTGGTCCTCTGCTACATGGTCCTCTGCCACATGATCCTCTTCTGCGGAGCAAGCAACGTTGCCTCTGCCAGCTCAGGAATCGCCATTGAATCCCCTGCCAAACAGTACAGCTTGGTCAGCCTTCCCAGTGGGAGTGTTGAGATGATGCAATCCCTGCAGATTGCGGGGGCGGTCCTCAATCGTTCTTACTATCGGACGCCGGACTCTGCTGAACTGGTTTTGGAGGAGTCCGAGATCGCGGTCCTCCGGCAGCACGCGGTCCCCTTCACTGTCCTCGTGCGGGATGTGTCGGCCTTCTATGCTGAGCGCAATGGGCAGGCTGCCGTCCCGCGCACACGGAGAGCGGCTAGATCTGGACGATCCATGGGATTCGGCAGCATGGGAGGCTTCTATACCTTCGCGGAGGCCGTTGCAGATCTGGATGCCATGCGTTCTCTTTTTCCCCATCTCATCACTGCGAAGCAGTCCATCGGATCGACTCACTACGACAATCCCATCTGGGTGGTCAAGATCTCCGATAACCCCGATGTGGAAGAGGGCGAGCCCGCGCTCCTCTACTCGGCACTTCATCACGCCAACGAACCACAGGGGCTCATGAGTCTCATCTACTTCATGTGGTACCTGCTCGAGAACTACGGCGTAGATGAAGAGGTGACCTACTTGGTGGACAGCCGCGAGATGTACTTCGTCCCGGTCCTGAACGTGGACGGCTACCTATACAATGAACTGTCGCACCCTGACGGTGGGGGTATGTGGCGCAAGAACGGGCGCAACAACGGTGACGGCACACACGGGGTCGACCTCAACCGCAACTACGGGTACATGTGGGGCTACGATGATGTCGGTTCAAGCCCACAGACTAGCAGCGACTTCTATCGCGGCCCGGAGCCCTTCTCCGAGCCCGAGAGCCAGAGCATCCGCACTTTCGCGCTGCAGCACGATCTGAGGATCAATCTCAACTTTCACAGCTACGGCAACATCCTGCTGCAGCCATTTGCTTACAACGGTGGGCACACACCCGACGCTGCGACCTACGACAGCTATGGTCGCAATGTCTGGGAACTGAACCACTACAACTACGGCACCTGTTTCCTGTCGATGGGATTCCTCGCCAACGGAACGTGTGGGGATTGGATGTATGGCGAACAGGGGGAGAAGGAGAAGGTCCTTGGGTTCGCGGTCGAGGTAGGCAATGGATGGGACGGGTTCTGGCCCGCGCTGGAGAGGATCTTCCCTCTGGCGGAGGAAAGCCTCCCGGCGTGCCTGCTCGCGGCCACGTACGCGGGCGCGATGATGGACCTTGAGGATTGGCATGTCGCGAGCAGTGACTTCCTAATGGCGGGGGCGGTGAACGACTTGGTGGCATTCGTGACGAACCAGGGGCTGGGTGACTGTGTGGATGAGTTTTCGGTCGTGCTGTCATGCGACGATCCCGAGATCAGCGTGCTGCACGACACGGTGGTGTTCCCTGCGCTCGCGAGTGGCGAGGAGGCTGGGAATGCAGGCGACCCGTTCCAAGTCTACATCCCCGACGAGATCCCCGTAGGGTATTACGTTCCGTTCAGCATTGCGATCTTGGAGGACAGTCTGGATGCTGGCGATAAGAGCTTCCCGTTGATCGTTGGGATGAGCGTCGAGGATAGCGCCCCAGTCGAGTGGCTTGAAATCGAGCTTCATCAGATGTTGGGATTTGACATCCAGTGCTGGCTGGAGACGAGGTTCGAGGGCTACGGACGGTTTCTTCATGCTCTTCAGAAGGACGATGAACTCATCTACAGGTACTTTCTGACGGGGAACTTCTGGATCCAGAATCATGCGCATCCTGAGCAGTTCGACTATCTGTACCGACTGTGGGCCTTCCTGGACATGGATTCCGAGGGGGAGATCCCAACCGTCTACTTCGAGAATCCATCACCCCATGACACGCTGTTGGAGTTCCACATGATGGAAGGACACGGTCAGGGATACCCAGTCCTTTCCGGTTCCCTCTGGTACGATGGTGGCTATGACACCACGCAGGCAGTGGAACCCTCGTATTCCGTCCACGCCGCGTGCGATTTCCTCGAGTACTCCGGTATCGCCTATGAGGGGTTCGAGGTTGGAGGGAGCGAGTACTACCTCGTGGATGGGACCCTGTACGATGTCATTGACGGCTTGCTGGTCAACCCCCGCAGGAGCATGGGAACCTTGACGTATGAGGGCGAGTACGAGCTGAATCTGGAGTCGGGCATCATCGAGGACTACTGGCACCGCTTCACGGGCGAGTACTACGACGACATGCTGTGGACGAGTGTGAACGTCGGCGGAGTATCCGGCTGCTCTGGTGGCGAGGATATAGCCGGACCGGTGCTGTTACTGCCCAGTTGCCCCAATCCGTTCGGTGCCAAGACCACCATCCACTACGACCTGCCGGCGGCGGCCGACGTGAACCTCAAGATCTACAATCTGTTGGGGCAGGAGGTACGGGTTCTGGTCGACGGTATCAATCCTGCTGGATGTCATGCGGTCGTCTGGGATGGTGCAAACAACCGCGGGAACCGCGTGAGTACGGGCGTCTACTTCTGCCGCCTGAGACTGGACAGCGGCCTCTCCCAGGGGCGGAAACTGCTCCTCTTCCGAGGAGTGACTCGCTGAACGTCAAGGGCTACCGGCCACGACGGATCAGAACCGAGGTGTGGTTAAGGTTCGGCGGGTACCGACTCCCACGCGTCTACGGCTGCCTCTGATCCAGCCACAAGAGGAGATTGTTGATGGTGGCGGCGGGTTTCACGCGAACCTCATCGCCGCGTGTGGCCGCCAAGCGAACCTCCTCAAGGACCAGACTGGTTTTGCCCACCTTCCGGGGACCGATGATGGCCATCCAGGTGGGCGCCCCCACGCGCAGTTGGTTGATGGCGCTCTCTATCTTGGCCAATTCGGCGCGCCGGTTGTGGAAGCGCTAGGCCGTGACAGGTGTGCTGGTACTGAACATGCCTGACCAGCATCAGACCTCAAGAGAAGTGTCAAGCGTGCTACGTAGCAAGATTGCTACGTAGCAAAGATGTAACCACGGGGTCCTTCCGCAATCTACGGGTGCATTATCTTGTTGTTGTTGTGCTTATATGGCCCGTCCAGAACCCCAAACGGCAAGGGGAAGCGGTTTTGGTGAAACGAAAGCTGAATGAGCAGTAGTGGTGAAGTAGTGGTGAATCGGATAACTGACGTACCGTCCAGCACAGGGTAGAGTAAGGGCGCCGTCATCATGCTGTGCCGCACATTCCCACTCCGCGTCTGTGGGCAGACGATACCCCTGTGTGCCTGCTAGCGCACGAAGGCTACAACCAGGGGTCGGTTGTTCCTGTTCCATAGGATCTAGAATCGCAGTTTCTGATCCCCGCACAGCGAGCGCAGTATCTCGGTGATCTGCTCGGCCAGGTACAGCGGCACGTTGATGATCCGGATCCCATTTCTTCCCTCGATCACCTCGAAGGGTGCAAAACTTACCACCAGAGCCGTGTTCTGCTTGAACAGATCGAGGTAGGCGAAGAGTCCTCGCAGGTGTGTTTTCTTGGTTCTCCGTATCGCCTTGCATTCGATCGGAAACGTTCGTTCGGCCACCGACATCACAAAATCGATCTCCAAGCCGGCTGGGGTTTTCTTCCATCCCGCCAGCTCACCGGTCTGATTCATCAGCTCGATGGCCAACTGGTTCTCCACGATCCCCCCGAGCGGCCGGCGTTCAGCGGCATTGAGCGTCCCCAAGAGACGAATGGTGGGCACGGCCTTCTCGCGCAGCTGGCGTAGGATTCCGGTGTCGAAGAGATAGCGCTTGGGAAGGTAACGATGACTGGCCTCGGGCGAGATCCGCCGCTGCTCTGAATGGAGAATCAGCCGCCAGCTCTCCAGCCTCGCGAAGACCCTCTTGATCTGTTCGTTGATCCTATTCGTGGGTTCCGGAATGACACTGCTGTTCTTGGAGGGGGATCCGACGTGGTTGGCTACGCTCCGAAGACAGCCCTTGATGACGGCGATTAGATCCTCGCCGAATATTCGGAGAAAATCCTGCTCGTAGTCGGCGAAGATCTCCGACCGCCGGTGCCGCCAATCTCCCCCCGCAGCATAAGCCTTTACAATCTCCGGCAATCCCCCGACGATTAAATACTGATCTAGTAGCTCCAGGAGGTGCTCGTGTCTGGTCGGTGTGATCCGGGTGGGGTCCTCCATGATCTCCGCTGCCAAACGTTCCTTTGCCATGGCCCGGAGGAATTCTGTGAAGGTGAAGGGACGCAAGACCAGGCGCTTGACGCGCCCTACGGGATAGCGGGCATCTCCCCGAAACAGCCTGGTCAGTGTGGATCCGGAAAGGATCACCCTAGCTCCCCGCCAGGATTCCTTCATAAAACGAACATATGCACCGAGCTTGAGGCTCTCCTGGGCTTCGTCAATGAAGAGAACGCAGTTGGCCCCTGGATCGAAATCCAGTTCATCACCAAGCAACTGTTCGAACTCCGCGAATTCTCGAGTCTCATCTATCCGAGAACGAAGCAGCGCCTGCTTCTCCAAGTTGAGTGAGATGAAAGGCACATGCTGCTGCCCGAGCACGTGCTCGACCAAAGTGGTTTTGCCCACCTGCCGGGCGCCTTCTATAAGGATAACGTCTCGATGCGGTGCGTCTTCCTGGAGCAGCCGCTGGAGGTCAATCTCCACATGCCGTGGGATATAGGACATGGCGAGATATTGCAGCAATTACATCTCGTTGTCAATACAGAATTGCCATATAGTATCTCTCAAACGGCATAGAAAGCCCCAACAGAAAGCCTCCATGACTTTTGGTGATCACTGTAACCGCCTAAGATCACGGATGTTATGGCAATCACTAGGGGATTGCTAGTGCTATGACAATCGCCAAGGGGCCTTTCCTCCCCAATGCGTTCCCAACTTGGTACCCATCCTACCGGCCAGGGCTGGCCGGGCCGCCCTTCTTGGGCCAAGCGTGCTTCCATTCACAGCAGGCGGGGGGAGAAATGCCTCAAGTGAGTTCAGCTTGCCCTTTTCATGAAGTCCGTCCCCTCCCGGTCCATTATGCGGATGGGTGCTGGAGGAATCCTGCCGAGTAAATCGGATTCACGCCGCTGCGAAGAAGATTGTCTCCCGCGCTGAAGCGCTGGGTATTTTATGATGCAGGTGAAGGGATGGTGTCGATTCTGGCAATCATACCGAAGCGGGAGGCCATCCGATGGCTGAAAGAAAAAGGCGAGCCGCAGTGAGAAAAATCGCCCTCTCCCAGATCAAGGACGATCTCTCGCGGTTCCTTCGAATCGCAGAGAAGCAGGACATTGTCATCACCCGTCATGGCAAACCAGCTGGTGTCTTGATCGGATTCGAATCCGAGGACGATTGGTTCGAGTATAGACTTGAGAACGATCCTCGGTTTCTCCGACGGGTCAAGGCAACGCGGCGTAGCCTTCTATCCGGAAAGGGCATACGCCTAGAAGACATTGATGACTGATGGGCTGGTGCCCAACCACTGCATTCACCAGGCGGCTGGTCCTGGCGTGTCCCTGCAAGGCCGAGACCACGCCATGACCACTCGCTGGTGATGCTGGCGTTGACGCGGACACCACTCTGGATAAAGGGGAAGGTCCGCAGACTTCCCCCAACGGGTAGCGGCGGACCTTGCAGAGAAAGCAGACAACGTACGTGAACAGGAGATCACCTAACCAGCACGATCCGCTTCGTGGCTCTCTCCCCCCCAACACTGAGCCGGCAGAAATAGACACCGGCCTCGACTGATCCTCCGGCCTGGTCGGTGCCATCCCACGACGCCTTGTGATTCCCCAAGGTATGAGGGCCGTCGATCAACCGCTCTTTGATTGAAAGGGTGCCCATGAATCACACACCTATTCAGCTGGACCCGGATCCAGAGGCTCCACCTTGTCCTGCACAACCTCGAAATCCTCACATCCCCGCCGAACGCCGTGAACTAGATAGTCGAAGTCGTAGTTCCCCGTTCCATTACCCAGTTCCTTGACCTTGAAGTGCCGTCCGTTGTTCACAGGCCCCCGGTGTTTCCGTTGGCATCGCCCAGAACCCGTCCTGGAATTGCCCCCTCACACCCACCGCCAGCGATCCAACGGGACCTTGCGCGACGGTGTCATACAAATGATACGAGACCGATTGTCCTTCAGATCCACCGCCGCTCAGCACGTCTCTTTCTATTGCTACCTGCCCCACTGAGGGGCTGGGCGTGATCAGGGAGACAATGATTATAGGGACAGCAACCCAGAGGTTCCTCGGCCACCTGCCCGTAGTTTCAAGGCGCTCATCTCCAAGACCTCCTCACGCAATCCGTCTTCACGACCACTCCAGTCACAGCACCCGTGCTCGCAGCACTCACCAAGGGTGTTGTGGCCGGTCTGATTCTTTTGCATTGTGCGTCAACCCTGTACGTAGGCATCACTTCGATACTCACTCAGCAGGAACCCCTCGCCTCCAGGCATCGTTCCGCTACTGGATCGGTGGCAACCCTTCATCTGCAGTCGGGACCACTTCGGGCATCGGCTCTGCTCTGCCATCTCTGAACGAGACCGCCTTTGCAGCAATGACAAGCCAATCGAACGTTGCGTTGCTGCTCCCGTCGGCTAGTTCTTCAACAGTGAATCCGCGGGAGGTCTTCTCCGTGACCGCCATGCCGTTACACATCTCGGTCGGGGTCACAATCACCCGGATGGGCTCCGAATCCGAAGTTACGTCGGCCAGTTCGGGATCGAGGGAAACATGTACCTTCCCCCTGGCCAAGGTACCCGAACCGGTGAGGTACACCTCGACCTTGCGAATTAGAGGGGAAGTCGGCATCAGGGTTCCCTTGGAGGTTTCCATGGAAGTGAAGAGCGCAGTGCCACCTCCGAAATAGCCCCTTCCATTCGTTCCGATACCGTAATGCGTGGACTGGGGAACGTTGGCGTAGACCCCGACGATATAGTTCGGATTGATGTTCCCCTCGTTCTTGGCGTAGATGGGCGGATGCGTGTCGTCGGCATTCAGCGCGTAGATCGTATTCGATCCGTTCGAACTCTGGTTCTCCGACCAGATCGTGGGATAGGAGCTCGAGTTGTTCTTCACAACGATTCCATTGGGGTTGCTTGTGGTTATGTAGACGGGCGGATGTCCCGTATAGCTGAACTGTATCTGAGACGTGAAGTTCTTGAGCCCCGACACAGTCTGGCTGTTGGAGAGATTCACGTAACCATTGGACACATCGCTCTGGCCCACAGTGCCATTGACAATCATCGATGATGTGACGGAACTGCTCTGATTCTCGTTCACATAGCGACTGTCGCCCCACGACGTGTTGAAGGTAACACTGCCGCCCGCGATCACTACTGACGCACCAGCACAATCCCACGCCGGGCGTCGAGCAGTGCCTTGTCAATGAGTTCCTTTAGCATTGGGTAGTCCTGCGGCTGCACGCGGTCCGGCTTGAGAATGAATTGCCGCTTCCAGAGCAGCTTGTTGCCGTCGATTCGCGCACTGCGCTCGTAGCTCACTCCCGCTCCGGAGAGCTTGAGATCGGGGGGCAGATTGAGCACGCTCATCCCGGCGGGGAGCCGCACCTCGATCTTTTGGGTAACGTCCCGGGCCGCATTCCGCATGATCAATGGATCATCGCGGCTGGCGGTGGCAATACGCTGGGATAAACCAGCCTCCACGATCCCGATGTCCGCAAAGTAAAGGATTCGGGTGCGGCTCTTTTGCGACGAC
>JAGMDA010000591.1 GCA_023128935.1 Candidatus Eiseniibacteriota bacterium
CCCACGATCGGGTTCCCGCTCGACGGGCTGAGCCGGAGCAGGTTGCCGCCAGTTGCTTCAAGACCGCTGGGATTGACGAATCTGGCAAGCAGTAGCTGCCCCAGCTCCGTGGCCGCCTCGCTCCCGGCTGTGCGCACGTACACTTTCCCCTGCGCATCGATCAGGATGCCCTCGGTATCCTCCGGCACGGTGATGTCGGGAGTGAGCGGAAGCCCGCGGGGAGTCACCAGCCGCCCTTCACCGTCGATGCGTAGCTCGCCGCTACGGCTATAGCCCGTCGTGCCGTCAGGCATCTGGATCTGAAAGAAACCATCGCCCTCGATCGCGACATCCATCGGATTGCCGGTCACCTCGCTGTCGCCCTGAGAAAACACCTTGGGCGTAGAAACCAGCTTCGTTCCGTGCCCGACCTGAAGCGGGGCTGGAACCTGCGTATCCCCCTCCCCCGGCCCAGCCGGGCGGAGCGTCTGGTAGAGCAGGTCCTCAAAACTGGCGCGGCTCTTCTTGAACCCGGTCGTATTGACGTTGGCGAGGTTGTGCGCCACAAGATCGATATAGAGCTGCTGAGCGGTCATCCCCGAAGCGGCGGTTCTGAGTGCCCGAAGCATCTGATTGCCTCCTATCTACTCCCTAGGACGCCGCCCGCTGGGAACAGCGAGCCTAGGCCCTAACCCAGGCAAGCAGGTTGCCCAGGCTCTCGTCTTGGATCTGGAGCGCCTTCTGGTTCATCTCGAAGTAGCGTAGCAAGGTGATCATCTCCACCATGGCCTGCACGGATTCAACATTGGGACCCTCCAGCACACCTTGCAGTACCCGGGAACCATCAGCTGGCATGGGTTCAGCCTCGGTGGCCAGAAGACCGCCACCGGCGTGGGTGAAGGTCGGCTCCTCTTCGAATGTCACCACCTGCAAACGGCCAATACGGCGGCCCTGAGCGCGGATTTGCCCCGAAGATGTGATCTGTACATCGGTATTGCCCGGAAGCGTCAGGGGACCGCCGTCGGAGAGAACCGCATGGCCCTGAGGCGTAATCAGCGTGCCGTCATCACCCAACATGAAGTGACCCGAACGGGTATAGCGATCGCCCTCCGGCGTGTTGACCACGAAGAACCCTTCCCCCTGAAGGGCCAGATCCAGCGGACGATCGGTCACCTGATAGGCACCGGGGCCGTTGTCCAGGCGGGTCGTCAATACCGGTCCTGAGGTGGCCGCTTCGATTGAGCCAGCGCCCGGAGGCTGCGAGTTGATCAACTGGAAGGCCATCCGATCGGCACGGAACCCGGTGGTGTTGGCGTTGGCAAGGTTGTTCGCCAGGATGTCCTGGGCCAGGAGAGCCGGGCGCATGGCGCCGGCGCTGGTTAGAATCCCCTTGACCATTCCTTGGTCTCCTTGGGCCTCTTGGGCGCCTCTGTCTCCTAGGTCGCCTTGGTTGCCCAAGTCGCCTTAGTAACCTAGGCCGCATAGGGGCTGTATAGGCCCCCCTTGCCACCCGCTTGAGCGTCTTGTAGAACACGCGCAGCCGCGGCCACTCGCCGCCACGCAGATGCGCATGCGGCAGAGGTCATGTGCGAAAGGGTCTGGCAAGGTACGTGCCACGAGCCTGCCGCCCGACTAGGCCAGGTCGTGGAAACCCATGCGCGCGAGGAAGGAATAATGGAATGGACAGCCCCAATCGCAATAAAGCGTGGATGATACGCAATTGACCGACGCGCCGCCCCTGGGGCCGGGCGGGACAAGAACCGACAACCGCAGCGATGGTGGAAAGAACGCTTTGCGATCAATGATTGCCTTAACGGCAATTCTTGCCCGGCAATTTCTTGGTCGCACCGGAAGGTTTTTCCCACCCGGTTCCCAACCCGCCGCCATCTGTCTTGCTAATATGTCGATGTTTCCCAAGTTGCGCAGCACATCCCCTCGTTGCCTGTGCAAGCCTCCGCCCCTACCAACCCACTTCCCACTTGACGCAAGCTTCG
>JAGMDA010000592.1 GCA_023128935.1 Candidatus Eiseniibacteriota bacterium
TGGCGTCTGCCAGGAGCTTCCGGCGCGCTACCGGAAAGCCGATACGCACGCGGAAATCAACTCCCACCGTGTTTTTATTACCCTCGAGCGTGCGCAGGTCACATGTTCCCCAGACGTGGCGGTCCACGAAGCGCACGAAGCGTACGAAACCGGAACTTGGATGAGGCTGTGCATCGTCCGCGATTTCAACCTCGATCGGCTCGGGTGGCAGACTCGGAAAGGAGAGCCTGAGAGTGTAAGAGCAATCGGGATCCAACTTCGCAAAGAGCAGGGCTCCAATGGTGTGACCTTCCGTGTCGCCCACGCCACGCCAGACGACCCGCCGGATCTGCACCAGCTGCTCCGGGTTGGATGAGGGCCGCAGGTCATAGCGCGTGGGATCGAGGACCAGTTCCAGAGGGATC
Source organism: Candidatus Eiseniibacteriota bacterium (assembly GCA_023128935.1). Classification (GTDB taxonomy): domain Bacteria; phylum Eisenbacteria; class RBG-16-71-46; order CAIMUX01; family WJJG01; genus DAOVQB01. The sequence goes on from JAGMDA010000592.1 coordinate 405, forward strand.
TCAACCGTTTGGTTCCTCTTGTCCTTGAACGACACGGCGATTTCGTAGGAGAACTCAGCAGCCTCAATCCGGGTGTAAGGCGTGCGTTCAAGCAACGCCTCGGAAGCGGCGGCTGGCGGGCATCCCAACAGCAAGAGCGATGCTATCGTGAACGTCAGAAGGATGAGCAGGTGCGATCCGGGTGACCCCGGACGACCGCGGGCCTTGGAACGGAGTTTGGGCTTCGGGGCAGGCGTGGCACGCGCCGTCCTCCCCGCGGGGGTTTTCAGTGGCATGATGCGCTCGGCCATCCAGTCGAGGACGGTGCGCATCGAGCGGTTCTTGCGAGCGAACAGCTTTGGCTCCAGCTCGTCGATCCGATACCCCTCCCGGCGCAGCATGTCTTCCACTACGATCGTTAGGGTTTCCTCCCAGAACGAGGGCCAATCGCTCGGCGCAGCCTCGGCGAGCACATTGCCCAAGTGCAGGTCCAGGAATTCCTCGACCGAAGGCAGCGTGGAGCCGCGGCGGATGACCATATAGGTTGCTCTGTAGAGAAGCTGAGCAAGACGCTTGCGGGTCATGACATGCTCCCTCTGGCCATGGTCGGATCTCATGGAGCCATTTTTCAGCGTTCATCGTGCAATCTGCGCCATTGTGCCCTGAGCAGTAGCGCGCCTCATGAACAGTCCCACCTAGCCACTGTTCGAGGACAGTGCTTCAGCGACCTGCTCTGGCGTGGGGATCTCGTTCCACCAGACCTTGCGGACGATGCCATCCTCCATCATGAAGGTGGCGGGCACCTGGCGATAGTACTGGCGCAGTATACGCTCGGGGGAGCTGGCCACCGGGAAACTGGGCAGGTGCTTCATGCGCCAGGCCTGCGCCTCACCACTCGTGCCGGGATAGGCCGCCACTACCTTGGGACCCATCTTGCGAGTTACGACCTGCTTGAGAGAAGCAACGCCTTGGTCGCATTTCGGGCAATCAGGTCCGATTATCGCCAGAAGGATCCATCCCTCATCCAGAGGGATCCGCACTCCCTGGAGCGCCATGTCGGAGAGATCGTGGCCCGGCCCGATGCCGACGACGATTCCGTCCACGGGCATGGCCGCGCCGAAGATGGTCAGGGCCAACGCGACAGCCATCAGGGGAATGGCAAGTGCCCATTGTCGCCGGCGGGTTCGGAAGCCGCGGGCCAGATAGAGCCCCAGCAGCGATGTGACGATCACAACCGAGTCCTCGATGATCACCTCTTGAGGGCCGCGGTCCACTAGCCGGCCGAAGCACCCGCATGTCTCTGCATTGCCGTGCGCCCAAGCCCACGCGGTGACGCCAATGAATCCAAGCATCATCAAAATCGTTCCGGCGAAGACCAGGCGAGGCCAGATGAATGCGACAAAGGCAGCAGCTATCAGTAATTCCGCGGCAACAAAGAAGTATGCAATAGCGGGTGACCAAGCCGCGGGCGTGACCTTGTGCGCGGTAATTTGATCGACAAAGAGCCCCGGGTCGGCGGCCTTGTGGAAGGCGGCGATGGCGAGAATGGCTGCCGCGAACAATCCCAGCAGATAAGCCGCTGGGGTTCTCAGTCCTCCCGTCATGTTCCTGTCTCCCGCCAGGGGACCGAGTTGCGCGACGCTGTGGACTGCACCATCCTATTGCACCCCGTTCCCGAATAGGATACGCACTAGATCCACCTCCATGGAGATCTCCGGCTCTTCCTCGATGCGCCCGATCTCCTCTTCATCGATGCGCACGATGAAGCTTGGTACGCGGCTGATGCCACAGTTGGAGATCCAGTCCTCAGGCTCGACAACGTCCTCGTCCAAGGCTACCAGTGTCAGAGAAAAGCTGGGATTGTTGATCAGATCATGGATTCTCAAGAGTTCCGGGAGGGAGTGCTTGCAGATCTGGCACCAGCTTCCGAAGAACGCCACGACGTCGACGGTCTCCCCGATCCCAGCCAGACAGGTGATCATCTCGGGGTCGGGGTCATAGGCTTCCGCGCGGCGCCGGTATACAGGTTGCCGGGCGAGGAGTTCCTGTTCTGAGATGAGGCCCAGCATCGGCGGCAGCGGTTCGACGGTGATCTCCCAGGGATCGAGGACGAAGCTGATGCGACCGTCCTCGTGAGGGACAAAGGTCGTCCCGTAGTCACCATCCTCAGAGGACGGTTGCGTCAGCTCCTCTGCGGGGGTCCATAGCGCGGCCTTTGAGTGGATCCATACATCTCCTGTCGCCAAGTCCAGGATATAGGCTTCCTCCCAAGCAGCTCCCAAGAGAAGCAGAAACTGAAAGTCGGCGCTGTCGAAGACTTCCGCAAAGCGGTCCTCATCAGCGATTGGTGGGGTCGGTGTCGTGGCCTCCGCTGCGGCGATCCTGCTGGCGCGGAGTTCCGTATTTGTGATCCAAGGAGGTTCATCCTGGGGAACTTCCGGCTGTTCTGGAGAGGGGTCCAGATCATTCTGCGCAGCGGCATCTGCCACTATGCTGACGCGGGGATCTCCCGTGCCGGCCAGCGCGATCAGCAGAGCGAGGAGCAGGACACGCGTTGCTCCAGCGCGGCCAGTGGGTGCGGGAGAGCATCGGTGACGTGCGGCACTCCTGATGGTTCCAACTACGAAGCTCATGTCCACCGCAAGCTACCCCTTTCCCAAACGCGGCATCCCGAAGATC
>JAGMDA010000593.1 GCA_023128935.1 Candidatus Eiseniibacteriota bacterium
CCCCTGTGGGCCGAACCTAGAGTGACTTTGTCCGCAGGCCAGGGACATTCCCCAGGGGGCAACTGCCCTGGATCTGCTGCGGAGGGCCGGGAGGTTTATCTCCGAGGCCCGCGGAGGCAAGGAGCGTCAACGGCAAGGATGGAGGTATATTCTCGTGAAACTGACTCCCCTTGAGGTACGCAAGCAGTCCTTCCGCAAGTCATGGAGAGGGTTTGACGCGGAGGAGGTGCGGATCTTCCTCGAAATGGTGGCGGACGAATATGAGAGGGCTCTGCAGGAAAACGGCATGCTCAGCGAGAAGGTTCGCTATCTCAATGAGCGTCTCGAGGAGTATCACAGCCTGGAGAAGACGCTGCAGAACTCAATCCTCACTGCCGAGCGCATGTCGGCTGAATCCCGGGATCACACCCGGCTTGAGGCCGAGCGCGTCATCGACGATGCCCACGTACGGGCCGAGCGCATCCTGGAGGATTCCCGGAACCGCCTGCGCCGGCTTGGCGATCAGGTTCAGCATCTCGCCAAGCAGAAGGATTTGTTCATCCAACGTTTCAAGTCCCTCTTGGAGGCGCAGACGCAGTTCCTGTGCAGCAGCGAGGAGGAGCTTGAGGCCATCGATGACCTCGACGCGCAGACCTCTGCACTGACGGCGGAGCTATTCCAGCAGCCATCGCTACCCGAGAGCGACCCGGCCGAGGCGGAGGAATCATCCATCTCGGGGCTGGTGGCCGATGCGCCGCGCATCACACCAGCGCGGGAAGCGCCATCTGGTTCCTCGAGTTCTGCCGATCCGGCGGAGCCGGAGCCTGCCGATCGGCTGTCCCGGCCGCCAGCCTCTAGGGACGCTCCTGACTCCACATCCGGCGGGCAATGGGATACCGCAGCGCAGGGTGAGGGTAATGGTTTTTTCCCGCCGGTTGAGCGCCGTGAGGGCTTCTTCGATCTGAATGCGAAACCCGACTCGAAGCAGGAATCGCAGGAAGGTACGCGCCGGTGAATGAGATACAAGAGATCCGCTTAAAGGCGGAGCAAGCGGCAGGATTCCTGAGGGAGAAGGGCTTCGACGGACCCGCAGTGGGCTTGATCCTGGGATCGGGACTCGACGCGCTTGCTGAGAAGCTCGATGTTCAGGCCTCGGTGCCATTCAGTGAAATCCCGCACTTCCCCGTTTCCACCGTTGAACATCACTCGGGCCATGTGCTCTACGGCTCCCACGCTGGACAGAACCTGATGCTGATGAAGGGGCGCGTACACTACTACGAAGGCTATTCCATGCAGGAGGTTGCCTTCCCGGTGCAGGTGATGAAATCGCTGGGTGCCGGGACGCTCATCGTGACGAGCGCGGTTGGTGGGTTGAACCCCCTGTACAAGGACGCCGATTTGGTAGGCGTGGTCGACCACATCAACCTGATGGGTGACAACCCGCTGATTGGCCCCAACGATGATCAGCTGGGACCGCGGTTTCCCGACATGAGTGAGCCCTACGATCGCGGGTTGGTGGAGCTGGCTGTTGGCGCGGCTCTGAGGCATCGGATCACATTGTACAAGGGAATCTTCGTCGGTGTTGCGGGTCCCAATCTGGAGACTAGAGCCGAATACAGGTTCCTCCGCATGATCGGCGCCGATATCGTCGGTATGTCCCTGGTTCCCGAGAACCTCGCAGCTGTACATGCCGGCATGAAGGTACTGGCCCTGTGTGTGGTTACCGACATGTGCCTGCCGGATGCCCTGAAGGTGGCGGATGTCCAGCGGATCATCGAAACCTCAGCTCGAGCTGAACCTCGATTGAATGTGATTATCGGGGATGTGCTCGCTCGCTTGGGAGGTCCGGCTTGAGGGGGTTTCTTGCGAGTGCGGCCCTGGTCTTGATACTGGATCAGGCCACCAAGATAGTGGTCCATTCCCAGATGGAGCTTGATAAGATCGTCCCGCTGCTCGGCGAAATCATCCGCTTTCGCTATATCCACAATGCAGGTGCGGCCTTCGGTATCTTCCAAGGGAATCGCCTGCTGTTCATCGCCATCTCCCTGGCCTCCGTAGCAGCCGTCCTCTTCCTTATCTTGTCGGGGCGCTACGTTTTTAGGGGTAGCCGCATCGCCTTTGGCTTTGTCCTCGGGGGGGCGCTCGGCAACCTCATCGACCGGCTCTTCCTGAGGGAGGTCATCGATTTTATTGATATTGGTGTCGGGATGCACCGCTGGCCGACATTCAATGTTGCGGACATAGGGGTCACCGTGGGCGTGCTCTACCTCGCAGCCAGTTACCTGACGGTTGAGCGGGACGGCGGGCATCCATCAGCGCCTGCTTCCGCGGTGGGGAAAACCTCAGGGGCAGAGCGTACGAATACGCGGCCGCAGCAGAGTGCTGGTGAGAAGTCCGGATCAGATCAAGAGTCCGATGCCGAGTAAGCTCAATGAATGACCTTGAGAACGTCGAGCGGCGTATTCTACTGGTCGGCGAGGAGGGCGAAGGAGCCCGCATCGATCTATTTGTCGCCGAGCAGGTGGAAGGGGTTTCCCGCAGTCGTGTCCAACGCCTGATCCGAGCAGGGAGCGTGCTGCTGGATGGGCAAGCGTGCAAGCCAAGCACGGTGGTCAGAGAGGGCCAAAGCGTCTCCTGGCCAATAAGCGCAGGATTCATCGAGACCCGCATTGAAGCCGAGCCGATTCCCCTCGCAGTCGTTTTCGAGGACGAGGACATTGCGGTTCTCAACAAGCCCCCTGGGCTCGTAGTGCATCCGGCCCCTGGCCATTGGCACGGCACGCTGGTTCACGGCCTGCTTCACAAGTGGCCGGGCTGGAAGGCTCCCGGGGGAGTTCTGCGACCGGGAATCGTTCACCGGCTTGACCGGGACACGAGTGGCCTTCTGGTCGTGGCCCGCAGCGCAAGGGCTTACACCTCACTGAGCGAGCAGTTTGCCGCGCACAGCACGGAACGCTGCTATGTCGCGCTCGTTTGGGGGGACATGGTCGGCGACAGCGGCGAGATCGACCGGCCGATCGGGCGAGACCCGCGAAACCGACAGCGCATGGCGGTCGTGGAGACCGGTGGACGCCCGGCCCGGACGGGTTGGGAGGTGCTCGCGCGGTTTGACTATCTTACGCTTCTGCGCATAGGATTACGCACGGGTCGGACGCATCAGGTCCGCGTACATATGGCGAGTCTTGGGCACCCGGTTTTCGGGGATTCCGTCTACGGGGGGGTACAATACCATATGCGGCTTGCTCCCAGGGAACGGCCCCGCCTTCGTAGGTTGCTCGGGAAGCTGGGCCGGTTTGCTCTGCATGCGTACCGTCTTGGTTTCCGACACCCGGCCGATGGAGAGTGGCTGCTCTTTGAGGCTCCAGTTCCAGAGGATATGGAGGCAGTGCTGCTTCAGTTGACAGAACCAGGAGGAATGGCATGAAGGCTTCGAAGCGGATGGAAGGGGATGTGGCGGTCCTCTCCTTGAGTGGCAAGCTGATGGGCGGTCCTGATGCGGAAGCGGTCCGAGGGGCCATCAAGGACTGTCTCGAGGGTGATACGAAGAACATCCTGATCGATCTAGGGGATGTCTCCTGGATCAATTCCACCGGCCTGGGCATCCTGATCGCCAGCCATGTTACGGTGACAAACGCGGGGGGGAACCTCAAGATCAGCCGCGTTTCCAAGAGGATTTCACAGATTTTCATGGTAACCAAACTGCACACCGTCTTCGAGACCTTCGAGACGGAAGCCGGTGCCCTGTCCAGCTTCCAGTCCTGAGGCGGCAGTGGCCTTTTCCCCAAATGCTGGCCTGCTCCCCCGCCTCGGAGCCTCCGATGCGGCGCCGTGAGACCAGTGAGGGACTTCGAGGGTATGTAATGGCAGAGGGTAGGCGATCTCATGAGGTTCGGTTGACGATCCCGAGCTGTTTGGAGTGCTTGAGTGTGCTGGACAAGCTCGTAGAAGGGGTCGTTGAGCTATTGGAAATGGCAGAGGAGGATGCGAACGCAGCCGCGATCTCGGTTGTGGAAGCCGGCACCAACGCCATTCAGCATGGCAACAAGTTCAAGGAGGAAATTCCCGTTGAGTTTATTTTCTCGTTGGATTCCGACGCCCTCAGGGTCGAGGTGCGCGATCGGGGTCCTGGGTTCAATGTGGAAGAGGTCTTGAGCGCCGATCCGACGACTCCCGAGGACATCCTCAAGCCGCGGGGGCGCGGGATCTTTATCATGCGCAGCCTGATGGATGAAGTTTCCTTCAAGATAGAGGAAGGGGACGGCTGCCGGGCCCAATTGACTCGGTATCGCAAGAGGCCCGAGTGAGCCGAACGGTGAATCCAATCGGCCATGCCGACAACCCAAGGGTTCTGGCCCTTGATCCCGGATTGCGGCGCACGGGTATCGCGCTAAGTGACCCCTCAGCTCGTCTCGCTAGTCCGCTCGAGACGGTTGAACTCCCCCCGCGCAGACTCATCGAGCACATCTGCTCCCTGATTGAAGATCATGGTGTCGGGCTCGTCCTAGTAGGCTTGCCGCGGCTGCCGAGCGGGCAGAAGGGTGAGATCGCCCAGCTGTCCGAGTATCTGGCGGATAAGATCCACCGTAGAGCAGGGGTCGAGGTGCTTCTGTGGGACGAGACGCTGACCAGCTGGGAGGCCGAGTCTATCCTCAAGGGAACGGCGGAGGATCCCAAGCGGTCCTTCCGAGGCGGTGGGCCCATGCGGCGCAAGGGCCGCGCCAAGAGAGGGCGCGACCACGCAGGGGCCATCGATCGACTTGCCGCGGCGCTGCTCCTGCAGGACTACCTCGACACGCGGAAAACAGACCGCGCATCCACCGGCATTGAGGGCGGCATTCAGGATGCCGG
>JAGMDA010000594.1 GCA_023128935.1 Candidatus Eiseniibacteriota bacterium
TACGGTAGCAGTGGATTCAGCTCACCGCAGAAGTGCGGGTCTTCGCTGATGTTTCCGAACACGCCCTCAAGCCAGTCGATGCAGCCGACCCAGTCGCCACCTGCGTTGCCGTAGATGTCAGAACAAGTGACCATCGCGGAGTATCCGCCCGTACAGTGGATCGCATCCCCGAATGGGCTGAAGGCGATAATGGTATTCTCGACCGTAATCTGGCTACCGTCACACCACACGCCGGCGCCCTGGCTGGCCCTGTTCCAACATAGGGTGCAATTCGTGAAGCTGGCCGTCGCCGATTGACAGCCCACGGCTGCTCCCTGTGGCGCCAGGTTGTCCAAGAACGCTGTGTACTCCACCGTCGGTCCGGAATCCTGACAATAGATCCCGGCCCCAACACCCAAAAGCGATTCATTCGCCACGAAGGAAGAATGCTCAACCGCGGCATCGCTTCCATTAGCGAGATACAGGCCACCCCCATTGCCCTGCTGTGCTGAGTTCTCCGTGAACGTGCAGTTGGAGATCGTTGGGCAGGAGTAGTCCTTGCTGCTCATGCCCCCACCGTTGTCTGCTGAATTGTCATGGAACACACAATCGGTAACTGTGGGCGAAGAACCACTGCAGTACATCCCACCACCATGAATGCTGGCCGTGTTTCCCTCAAGCATACAACCGATCATCACTGGGAAGGAGAGATCATCGCAGTATATTGCCCCACCTTCTTCAACAGCAACGTTATCGCGGAAAACGCATTCCCTCACGGTCGGGGAGGCGGTAGTGCAGTGCAGGGCTCCCCCTCTAGCACCGTGGTTGGCGAAGAACACGCAATTCGATACTGTTGGAGACGACCGATCGAAGATAATCGCGCCTCCAAGATCTCCCTCGTAGCCATTAGTGATTGTAACTCCCTGAAGCACCGCCGCTTCCCAAAGGCCCAAAGCGAAGTAGACGCCACGACGCAGGTTCTGCTCACTCCCCTCGCAATCGATGATGCATGCTTCGGGGTTCCCGCTCTCTGATCGCACCGTGATAATTTTGCCTCGGTAGTCAAGGTCCCGGTTCCCTTCGCCAGAGAATGTACCGTCCGCGAGCTGGATCACATCTCCATGGTCAGCGGCATCAATGGCAGCTTGGATGGTGGGGAAGTCACCGGTGCCATCCGGCGCGATGACGAATGTGGTGGGCGAGCTAGCCGGGCAACCCACCGGCAAGGCTCCGATCAGGTCACATCCCGGATTGGGGGGGGAAAAGGGAGCACAGGGAGAGTCTTCTCGAACATGGAAGTCCCCACTTTCCGGATTGCAAAAGAGTGGATCTAGAGAGATGTTGCCGTTACTTCCGTACTGGCCCGCTGCGCCCGCCACCCAATCCCCTCCATGATTGCCATACAGGTTGCAGCATGTCAGTGTAACGAAGAGACCGCCGGCGGAGTTTACCGCGCACCCTTGAGTGCTGAACGCAATGATGCTGTTCTGCACCGTAATCTCTGATAAGTCGGCGGAGCGCAGGACGCCACCATTCGCACTTGAGTTGCCCGTGAAGGTACAGTTAGTGACGGTGACCGTCGCCGTGGTGCAGTCCATCCCACCTGCGTGTTCTGCTGAATTGCGATAGAAAACACAATCGGTAACTGTAGGTGAGGCACTGCTG
>JAGMDA010000595.1 GCA_023128935.1 Candidatus Eiseniibacteriota bacterium
CGCGCTCTTTGGCCGTCATCGTGCGCATGCTATCCGGAAGAGCTGCCTCGTCCAGCTCTTCAAGATCGTCGACGCCGTCTTTGACGGCATCGACGAGATCCCAACAGGAGTTTTTATAGTGCACCGATGACTTGAAGAGGATCCTCTGCGTCGCCGCCTCGGGGGCTGCGGTATACGCGTTCTTGTCTTGCGCCTCCTGCCGCTCAGCACTGACGCGGCCTGCGGCACCATATGGGATGTAGGTCTGATTCAGTTCGGCACCGAGCCTGGCAATCTCCGCATCCTGCGGGGCATCGATGTGCACCAAGACCTGGTTGTGGTCGATGTGCATGTACTTGCCATCCGCCAGGACGGCGCCATCCTTCCAGCTGCCCGAAATGCCTTTATCGTAGCCTCCACAGTGGATCGTGTTGATGACGATACCACTAGCAATCGACGCCCGACACGCCGATCGGAAATCGACCCTGCCCTGTGTGAAAGGCTCGTTCCCCGCGATGAAAATCGCTTTCAGGTCGTTGTGGTTGCTGCTCCAATCCAGATCCTGCACCGCATCCTGTATGACCCAGCCGCAGTACTCATCACCACCATTCGTCCTGAGGACAAAGAGCTCCTCCGAGACGGCATCGAGATCGTTCGTGAGGGGCAAGATCATCCGGATGTAGCCCTCTTCCGCGGAAAGGCTGCTTTTGCCGTATTCGTAGAGTGCGACCTCGAGCTCGGGGCGCATCCCGTCGCGTTCGGCGGTGGCGAATTCGTTGACGATTCTCCAGAGCTGCGTCTGCGCCTGCGCGATCAGGCCCGACATGCTGCCGGATGTATCCAGCAGGAGCGCCAGCTGAATCCGCGGGATCTCCTCGGTGGCATGACTCGTGGCCGTCAGGACGAGCATGGTCGTCAGGACAATCAGGGTCCTTGTAATGGCTTTCATTGTTCTCTCCTTTCAGTAGAGTGGCGGATTAGCTTCCACTCCCCGTCACCAATATAGATTCCCCATCAACCTCGAGGAGAATGTCGCCCTTGAGCGCGATGCTCCCGGGGCGTCCCTGTTGGGCAAGCTTCAAGGCGAGGGCGCAATAATCATCACTGCCAAACGCGATCGTCTTCGTGGGCATGGCTGCGACGGCTCTGTTCAGAATGCGGCTATCGACCCACCGTCCCTGCCTCTTAAAGAAGGCGCGATCATTGACCTGCCGCACTGACTCGAACGAGACGTTCCTCACGCCCGCGGGCATCTCTTCCGCCGACCGACTCGCCCAGCCGGGAGCAGCGTTTCCACCCCGGTGGGCATTCTTCAAACCGGTGGGCGCATCCATGAAGACCATACTGTTGCTGGAATTAAGCACCTTCTGCTCGGCCTGTGCCTTGTAGTTCAGGCTCTGGCCCACGGCCGCCTTGCCCGAGCGCATTGTGATCGCGCGATCGTAGAAGTTGCGACCGGCGCGATGGAGCACGAATTCCCGATCGGAAAGCTCACTCCCCTCTTCGGCCAGGAAGGCGGTGTACTCGGTCAGGATGCCGAACTCAGTCGAGAGGCGGACGATTTCATCGACCAGTTCGCGGAATCTCGGATCCCGCGCGAGACTTGGATCAGGGTGGTACAATCCACCCTCAGCACCCATCTGACGGATCGCATCGACAAGGGTGGCGATCTTCCTGCTCGCCCAAAGGCGCGGTACGAAGGCATTGCGCGTTGTGGCGCGATCTAGGTCGAACTTGTGGCGGAAGGTCCTTTCTCTACCCAGGAAGTTGCCCGTCAGGCGGAAATCGAGCGGATCATCCCCTGTATAGCGCCCCAGCAGGAGCAACTGGGCGACCTTGACCTCCACGTCTTCGCCGGGAAGGACGTAGGTCGATCGCGCGCGCGTCGCGGTCGCGATGCGATCGAGCAGCGGGGTGTTCACATCCACACCGACGCCAAATGTGAAGATGCGTCTCTCTTGCGGATTCCGATCGACTACGGCCCTGCGAATAGCCGCTTCCGCGGTCTGCCGTATCGTGGGGAGACCATCAGTCAGGAAGAAAACAATCGGCAGGGCCCCGAGCGTCGACTTCTGACGCAGCGCGGTCAACAGCGCTTCATGGATGTTGGTACCGCCCTGCGCGCGGATACGTCCTATATAGTCGCGGACCGCTCTCAGGTTCGCTGCGCTCCGCACGACCGGAGCGGATGCAAAGAGATCGACCCCATCGTTGTAGACGATCAGGTTGAAGGTCTCGTCCCTTTCAAGCCCGGAGATGATCTGGAGGGCCGCAGTACGCGCTTGCTCGATCTTCTCGCCGCTCATGCTGCCGGAGCGATCAAGCACCAGGATTACCTCACGTTTGATCGTACGCTGAACCTCCGACCGCGCGGGCGTCCCAGCGAGCAACAGGAAGTAGCCCCCATCGCCCCAGAGGTCTGGGTAGGCGAAGAGCGAGACGGTCACATCCCCATCTTCGAAAAGATAGGAGAGGCGAAACGGCCCGGCTTCAAAGCGCGCCCCGCGGGCGAGTTCGATTTCTAGATCTCCGGGACTGAAGCGCTCGACATCAAGCCTATGCGTCGGCGAATAGACGGTCGAGATGTCTCGGTCGGATTCGATTCTGACGCTCACATACCAGGGCACACGATAGTCGAGGGATTCACTCCGCGGCAGGACATAGTCCACCCGGTGCCCATCGGTTGGGAGCAGGTGTTCATAGATTAGCTGGATCGCTTGCGATCCGCGCCCCTCGACTGGAAATACGCTGGAGCGTACGAGGTTGTATCCGAGAAACTCAAGGAGCGCGGGGTCGCGCACTTGTGCGACAATGCGATCGTAGATCCGGCGCGCCTTATCGCGCGGGAGTACCTTCGCCGTCGGTTCCTGCGCCGGTCCTTCAAAGGCGAAGCCTTTCACGACAGCGCCCTCCGGAACCGGAACGATCAGCTCGGCCTCCAACCGCCGGCGCGTCGGATTCTCGAGCCTGATCTCCATAGTAGTTGTCGCGATTTGCTCGCGGATGACGACATGCGCATTGACCTCCACGATCTCGACAACATCGCGCTGTCCAATCGGGAAAACACGCGTCTGGGGTACGATAACATTCGGGGCAAACGGTCGGATCCCTTGACCAATGGCCGGCAGCGCTGCGCCCATGAGGGCGACGCAGGCTAGGCCGCCAAGCAACTGCATATGGAAGCATCTCATGTCATTCCTCCTTTGCGGTGAAGATCTCTACTGAGATATACACCGGTAGAAGGGGGAATCGTGTAACAAGTCTGTAACAACGGGACGAAGGGGCGCATATCTAATGGGCTATATTACAACCAATTGCAGGAACTGGTGTTGCGCTGCGCCTCGCGTAGCGCTCTGCGGCTATCCAGCGATTAGATGAGGTTTTCGGGATGGACAGGTCACCGTGCTCCACTGCCTTTCATGTAAATGTTGAGCCGTATTATTTCCGAGATAACAGTGAAGCGCAAGCTCTACCAATGTCTATTGGCTTGGAAGGGACAGCCCGAACGAAAGCCGCTACTGCTTCAGGGAACCCGTCAGGTCGGGAAGACCTATCTGCTCAAGGAATTCGGGCGAAGGGAGTACTCCGATGTCGCCTACCTCAACTTCGAGCAATCACCGGAGCTGGGGTCGCTGTTCGAATCCTCGCTTGAGCCGAAGTCCTTGATCGCCACACTCGGCGCGGCGCTTGGGAAGAGGATAGAGGCAGACAAGACCTTGCTTATCCTGGATGAAATCCAAACCTCTTAGCGCGCACTGACGAGCCTGAAGTACTTCTGCGAAGAAGCTCCCGCGTATCACGTCGCGGCAGCAGGATCATTGCTCGGTGTCAGCGTCGGCAAGTCATCCAGTTTCCAGGTCGGCAAGGTGAACTTCTTGTCGCTCTACCCCATGAACTTCTTCGAGTATCTGGAGGCGGCCGGCGAAGAGCTCCTTCTCGAGCAGCTCATTCGAAAGGAGGACTGCAATCCACTTCCGCAGCTGCTGCACAATAAGCTGATTGCTTTGTATAAGTTCTTCCTGTTCCTCGGGGGGATGCCCGAAGTCGTCAGCCACTACCTGGAGCATCAGGACGTTCAGGCCGCGCGCAATATTCAGCGCGAGATCCTTGGAGTCTACGAGCGCGACTTCTCCAAGTACACGACCGCAAGCGGGGCTATCAGAGTATCCGAGATTTGGCGTGCCGCTCCTGCCTTGCTCGCCAGGGAAA
>JAGMDA010000596.1 GCA_023128935.1 Candidatus Eiseniibacteriota bacterium
AAGCGCGCGGGCGAAGGCCTTGGCCAGGATCGATGCCTCCCGAATGGCAAACTCGTGCCTTACAAGAACAGCCAGATCCACCCCAGGGTGTGTCGAGAAGGCCCGCTCATCCCAGCTCTGTGGCCGGGATGAGCCAAGCGGGTCGACTTGGACCCGGCAGGTAACCGCATCGCGCTCGTGTTCCTGGGCCAGAACAGGCAGGGCCACGTCCAGGAAATATGCCACTGCCAACTCCCGATCTGCCCAGCGGCCGTCGGCCCTGTACCTCTTGCAGCGCTCGGCCAGCACCCAGCCCATTTCGACCGCTTCTTCCTCTCCATCCCAGTCGGGATCGCACTCAAAGATGGGAACGCGCAAGTGCACGCTCTCCTTCTTCGGAACCCAGCCCGACTCGAAGAGGATCAGCACCCGCCCGTCCTCTGAATCCGCCGCAGCTCTTGACTCTAGCCACGCCGACCCCTTCAGGTGGGCCACCTCCGGAATATCCTCAAGGGAAATCCCGGTCTTCCAAGCAGCCCGGAGGATGTCGCGCTCAAGCCATGGCAGGAGGTCGAGTCCAGTCTCCGCATGCCAGGCGCTCCGGGCACGGTATGCCAGACGGTAGGCTACTAGTGAGCTGTTCCACTCCCCTTTCGATTCCAGCAGCCTGCCAATCAGGAACTCGAGGAAGGCATCATCGCGTAGGAGGCGATCTTTCTCCTGCTTGTCCCGCACGGTCGCAAGGCGCAATGCCAGCCGACGCGCTTCTACAGCCGCCGCATCAGGCTTGTTCTGGGACAGAAAGTTGAGGATACGATAGTAGTGAAGATAATTGCCCTCGTGGATCTCTCCCCGGCAGGCTTCCACTTCGTCGTTGAGCAGGAACGTGAGCGCACGTTGGCTCACACTGACTGTATAGAGATCCTCCAGGAGTTCCTCGGCGCGCTCCAGCTCAGCATTACTGTCACTATAACGGTTCGCGTAGTGCAGCAGGGTGCCTCGCTCAAGATGGTACAGCAAATCCCCAGGCTCGCTGACATGCTCCACCTGCTCGAGCGCACGGTCCAGCTCCCCTTTCTCCACGCAGGAGCGCAGATCTTTTAGGCGCGCGGTATAAGACGCGCACGAGCCTGATCCCAGTAGCAGAACCCCTGCCCACAGAAACCAGGAAGCGCTCCTAACCTTCGTCATGCTCACCTCACCAAACCTCGACGTACCCATAGACATGCCTTCGATTGGCCCACAACGCATACCTTGCGGGGCATGCCCCAAGGCGTCCTATTCGACGAAGCCGGGTGAGACATGTGGACTAAGGTTTGTATTTACCTCGTGATATATACTTCTTGATCTTGTGCTGACCCGGCCAGATCTTGACATTCGACTCGATGTCAGTCAGCGTAAGGTCGATCTGGTAGTAGATGATCCGCTTTCCCCCTTCCTGGTCAGTAATCGTGTTAATCGTCCCCGTCAGCATGTAGTCGGCACCTAGCTCCTGGCCCAGGCGTTTTACCGTCTCAGGACTGGCGTTCTCCCATTGATCGGCCCGTTCGAGCCGGAGCTCCCCCCTGTCAGAGGCGCTGGCCACCACTTGAACGCGTCCCGAATTGATCAGGGCCCTCTCGATGTCATTCAGGAAGGTTCCCACCGCGATGTGCTCTGTGCTCAGGTTCCGTATCGCGCCGGCGATGACAACTGGCAGCTTTCCACTGTGCCCCTGCATGTGCTGGGCGGTCCAGGGGCGATTTAGGCAATCGGCAATCATCGCCTCGGCCACCAGCCGGGAGTCTGTGTCATTCCACCGACCGGAGAGGTCCGTCGTCGCCTCGGGCGACAATCGCGTGACGGTCTTCCCCCCACAGCTGACGAGCAATAGGGAGATAACGACGGCTGTCACCAAGAAGCCGGCAACAACCCCTCTGTTCCTATGAGCAGCGTTCTCTGTCCACATCAAACACGCCTCCTGAATCTGAAAGGAACCATCCGGGCATGCGGCCAACACCAAGTGGCCCGGACCACTGGCAGCGCAAGCGCAGTCTCCCCGGCCATCCAAAGCACTCCGCGGAGCTGCGCTAGATTAGAAACCGCCCCCTGCTCTGTCAACTGATCATGCTGCGGCCAGGTTTCACAAAATCTAATGCGCTGCGAAGCGTCAGGATCAACTGGCGCGGCCGCTTGCGCACGGAAAGGCAGTCCTGCCGCGGCTTTTTGCTTGACGATGCAACCTCTATCGACTATTCTGCCGGTCTGGTTATGGAGCATTTCAGGCAGGTGAACCCGCCTGTATGTGCTCCGTGGCGGCCCGATGGATCAACTGTGGATGGCATGGCATACGACGCGATGGGCTACAATCGATACGGATGCACAGGATCCTTGCTAGGCAAGGCTTCCCCGGTCCTTCAAGGAAGGAGGAGTGACAATGGCCCGCGTGACGGTGATTGTCCCCACCCACAACAAGAAAGAACCCGTCGCAGAGGCACTTCGGTCGGTTCTATCCCAAACGTTTCGGGATTTCGAGATCGTGGTTTCTGATGATGGTTCCACTGACGGAACCCCACTGCACCTGCTTCGGATGCTGGGTGCACAGCCCGACGCCCTTGAGATCCTCTCGCGCATGAGCCCCACATCCATCAAGCCCTTTAGCCATGCCTTCAGCCAGAATGGCGTGACGGTTCAGTATCATTACGGCAGCAACCGTGGGCTGAGCGCCGCCCGCAACCGGGGTATCCGCTCTGCGCGGGGTGACTATATCGCTTTCATAGAGGCAGAGGACGAATGGCAGCGAGAGCATCTTGAAGTTCAGATGGCATTCCTTGAGTCACATCCTGACGCGCGGCTCTGCAGGGTTGCAGAACGGTATGTGAAGGATGGGAAGCCACGGAAGAACCGCAATACCTCGACCGCATCTGGGTGGATCTTCGAGGCTGCTCTTGAGGCCAGCCCGATGTCTACTTCCGCACTCTTGGCTCATCGTTCTTGCTTTGCCTCTTGCGGCGCCTTTGACGAGAACCTCCCAGCATGCGACGAGTATGACTTGTGGCTTCGCTTTGCCGCACGTTATCCCATCTACTACATCCCAGATGGTCCCATTGTCACTCGCAAGTCCGCACGGGGCGACGGCTCTTCCCGAACATGGAGCTGGGATCGCTTTCGGGTCTATGCTCTCGAGAAGGCCTTCCAGAGCGGGCATCTGTCCCCGAATCAGCGCTTTATGGTCGCTCAGGAGATTGTGCGGAAATGCGAACGCCTAGTTCAGGGATTCCGCCGCCAGCGGAGCGATGAACGGTCCAATTTCTATGAGCGCAAGCGGAGAAGATTTGCCCAGGAAGTGCGCAAGCTTCGCTCCTCCAAGGTCGCCCCAGTCTAGCCTGGACAGCCCCTGGAATGGCGCAGTGAGACCACGGTGAGATACCATCAGGGGGCAATTTCTCCCAGAAGCTTAGAACGTGACATGCCAAACCCCCGGGACTTAGGGGCTCAGTCCCCGGCCATTGCTGCAGTAGGAAGAATGACACCTACTTCACTCTCGAAATAATGCCCTTTGAAATGATGAGACGCTGGATCTGGCTGGTACCCTCATAGATCTGGAATATCTTCGCATCGCGCATGAGCTTCTCAACCGGATACTCCTTGTTGAACCCATAGCCGCCAAAGATCTGTACTGCGTCCACTGCAACGCGCATGGACGTGTCGGCAGCAAATGCCTTGGCGCAGGCTGCCTCGTAGCTGTTCTTCTTGCCATGGTCATACATATCTGCTGCCCGCCAGACCAGGAGTCGCGCGGCGTCTAGATCCTTCGCCATGTCAGCAATCATGAAAGCCACCGCCTGGTGGCGATGGATGGC
The DNA here is from genome assembly GCA_023128935.1 of Candidatus Eiseniibacteriota bacterium. Classification (GTDB taxonomy): domain Bacteria; phylum Eisenbacteria; class RBG-16-71-46; order CAIMUX01; family WJJG01; genus DAOVQB01. Next base: position 3,822 of record JAGMDA010000596.1, read on the forward strand.
CACACCGAATGCGTGGCGCTCTTTGGCGTAGCGGATGGCGTGCTCCATGGCAGCGCGCCCCACGCCGACGGCCCCGGCGGCAACCGGGGGACGCGTGTGATCAAACGCGGCCATAGCCAGCATCCAGCCCTTGCCCTCGGCTCCCAACCGGTTTGCCTCCGGAACAGCAACGTCCTCGTAGGTGATCGCACGGGTATCGGAGGCTCGCTGACCCATATTGTCCTCTTTCTTGCCAATCGTGACGCCGTCCGTATCGGCTGGAACAATGAAGGCGCTCATGCCTCGAATGCCTGCATCTTTTTTCGTGTAGGCCAGCGTAAAGATCCAGTCAGCAACCCCGGCCCCACTGATCCACATCTTCTGCCCGTTGATCACGTAATGGTCGCCCTTCTTCACAGCAGTGGTCGTAATCCCCTGCACGTCGCTTCCAGCGCCGGGCTCGGTAACGCCGTAAGCGGCGAACTTCAGCTCTTCGGTCATGGGCGCAATCCACTTCTTCTTCTGCTCATCGCTCCCCCCCACGAGGACCGGTGCCGTGGCCAAGGTGTTCACCATTATCGCCGTACCGATCCCACTGCACCCGACCGAGATCTCCTCGGAGATCACGCATTCTATAAGGCAGTTCATACCCGCACCGCCAAGTTCCTCCGGAATACCTGGATTCAGTAGCCCGATCTCAAACGCTTTTTGGCAAATCTCGCGCGGGAACTCCCCGCTTGCATCGTGCTGAGCGGCTTTGGGAGCAATCTCTTTCTCCGCAAACTCCCGTGCCAAATCCCGAATCATGCACTGCTCTTGCGTGAGGTCAAATCCGACCATCGTAATCTCCTCTCTCTGGGATCCATCCTGTTTAAACGCTCCGATCTTAGGGCTCGCGCAAGAAGAACTTCCCATTTACGACGGTCCCGAACGCCGGGGACTTCGTTGCGGCTCCTTGGAGTAGTCCCAGCTACGCCTTCGTCGCCGCGCCTCGTCC
>JAGMDA010000597.1 GCA_023128935.1 Candidatus Eiseniibacteriota bacterium
GAGATGTGAGCTGTCAGAGTGATTGGGTCACCCAGCAGCGGATTGCTCTTCGAGAAGCTCAGCGAATCAGCACTCATGTCCGGTGTGATGTAGAGGATTGCCGAGGCCAGGTTGTTGTCTTCCCCCTGCTCGGCCTGACCGCTGTCGGGATCGGCCCACGCGAACAGCTGGTGCACCCCGCCCACTGCGGTCCATTCTATCCTCGTCTCATGTGCGGTGTCGGGAGGCAATACCGGCAGGAGTTGATCCGCTCCGATCTGCCCCCCACTCGAATCGGGGTGAGCATCAAAGAAGCGAACGGCTGATTCCGCTGATTCTACGTCTCCTGCGTTGATCACGCGCGCATGGACCTCGATCAGGTCTCCCTCACCTGCGTAAAGGACGGTGTCTTCATCGACGGTAAACCAGATGTTCTCACCCCTCAGATCGAGATCGGGCGCGACTGGGAGGGCTCCAAAGTTAAGCTCGTCGCCGAATTCCAGGTTTGGCTTTACGCCTTTGGCCATGAAGCTCAGGCCGTCGGTCATGGTGCCGACGGCAGGGCGCCCCCTGCCGTCGGACCAGTCAGTCTTGACGGAGAAGAAGAGGGCATTGCCTAAGGAATCAATGGCGGACGTTGCCATCCAGTCGGTCAGCGTGTCGGATAGGATCGCAGTGGGCTCCGTCCACTCAGCCAGTGGCTCGCTGAGGTCCAACATGGAGGCGAAAAGATCCCCATCGTATCCATCGTGGCCACGCCAGGCCACCATCGCGATCTCCGAGTCTCTCACTCGTGCTACGTGTGGCTGGGGCCTCTGGAGGAAGTGGTCTGAGCCAACTGCCGTTTGGATGGGTCCCCAGCCCGTCACACCGGGATCGGAGATGATCACGCGGACGCTGTCAGCCTTGGCGGAATCTGCGAATGCCACCGTCTCCATCCAAGTCACCATGGCTCGTCCGGAAGGAGTTACCGCCAGCCTCGGATCCTGCTTGATGGAGCCGCTCGTGCTGAGCGCCGATGGGGGGGTCCACGTGGTGCCATCCCAGATAGCGTAGACGATGTGCGTGTCATCGGTCGTGCTGAAGTCGGTGTCATCATCCCGGAGCCATACGGCCAGACCGCGTCCATCGGGTAGGATTGCCACATTCGGGGAGCAGTCGGCGGCGGCATCGTTTGTGATGGGATCCGGCGGAGACCAGGCGGTCGAGTCGATCCAGCTCGCGAAGAAGATCTCCCAGTCGGTTCGAGTTTCCAGGTCATCATCGGTCGTGCGCACCCAGACGCAGAGGCCTACATTGTCAGCCCCGAATGCGCCTTGAACCATACCATCCCCCAGCTGGCCGGGATCGTCGGTCGTAATCTCGACCGCCTCAGACCAGGTCGAGTCTTCCGCGCTCCAGAGCGAGCAGTAGATCTCCTGGTTCTCCAGCGTTGCCGCAAAGCTGGCGCTGTCTCTCTGCGCCAGGTTGTTCTGGGTCCAGAGGGCCATCGGAAGGCCATCCGGCAGGTAGGCCACCACAGGATTCGTCTCGAAGAGCGCATTGGATGTGACCGGCGACGGGTCCGACCATGTGTTGCCCGAACGGAACATCGAGTAGACTTCGGGGTTGACCGCCTCTGGATTCGGATCTCGGTCACTCACCCAGACGACAACCACTTTGTCCCCCGAACCGGCAGTCAGATCAGGATCGGGGAAGATCTCCGGCGGACGCGGCGCGCGGAAGACGCCCCCGCGGGCGTACCGCTGCCTGAGCCGTTCGGTCATGAGAGCCCCGCAATCGCCGAACTCCCAGGGCTCACCCGGTGCCGGCAGGGCGCTGGAGTAGAGCTCCTCTTCCCACAATCCCCACCCAATGGAACCCCAAATGGCATAGGGAACGATGAAAGAGCCACACCAACTGCTGCTGGCCCCTGTCTGAGTCGTGTACTCAACGGTCAACTCGATCTGAGCCATAGGCTCTCCGACAAAGCGAAGCTCCGCTATGCCGAACAGAATCTCGATCGCCGCGGTAAGGACGACGTGAATGCCAAGGCCTGGGGTGATGTGTGTGCCATCAATGAACTCGAGGTTTGTGTTCAAGACATATTCAGCCCCAACCAGAATGGTAACATCTCCTCCAACGCTAATGGAGATCCAGATTGGGATACCAGCAACCATGATGGGCCAGCCATGCTCGACCTCAGGAATCGGAAATGCCAGAGACGCATTCGCACCTGCGTAGATCCCCATAAGCTCGAACTGCTCGTTAAGTTGCGCTCCCACCTCAACGTCCAATTCCAGATTCGGGCCGTAGCTTTCCGACTGCAGAACTCCCCCCTCTATGACTCCGCCACCGCCAATTCGGCCATATCCTTCGATGAAATAGTGAGCCGCTGCCTTCAGTTGGGTCTGCAGATCATTCCGGAGGCCTCCGAGAAGGAGAACGCTATCCGGCACCTGGCTATTCGATGGAACCGGTTCACCGGGGAACCGTATCTCACAGTCATAGATACCTTCCTCAAAGACAAAGGCCTCCACGACAGCGTCCCCGCCGCTCAACCATTCAGGGATGGTGATGCCCTCGAGTTGAACGGCCCGAGAACCCCACAACCCCTGAGCGTCTTGGGCCTCGACAATCAACCTCTTTGGGTAGGAGACAAGGCCCATATCGATCTGGGCGGACCATCCGTCAGCGCCATTCGTATCCTCCACGCGGATGACATCGTCCTCCGTTCGGAAGACAACCAGCTGAACATCGTCTGGCCCATTCGCGTCCTCAACTTGAGCTTCTATGGTGTTGTAGGCCTCGATGCCCGTAATGAACATCCCGATCCGGTCGTCCTCTTCCAGGCCATCCCAATGGGCCGTTATCGCTGCGATTACAGGACCCTCGCCCGAGTATGGCTTCTGGGCAGTGTTGTTAGACTCAACATCCTCAGCGATCTGATCTGTTGGATCCGCGATCACATAGAGCATCCGGTCATCCGAGGGAGGTGCCCACTGGACTTGAACCTGCGCGCTGCCGGCCGAATCGATCTGCGCGATCCATTGGTCCTGGGCGATCGGAGCAGCCTGCCCGAGGCCCTGGCTCATGTCGCTTTGCAGGAAGCGGACGCCCACGTTCGAGGCGCTCTTGCCGGTATTGTAGATGACAGCAGTTATCTGAACGTTGCCCCCACCCACTGATGTCCAGGAGATGTCCTCCGGGTAGAGATAGAGGTCGGCCAGGTTGTGCCGGGTGTCCAAATGGAAGGGTGGTGAGACGCCGTAGCCCGAGCTGCGCCCCTCAGCTCCTGCAGGACTGATGGCCAGTAGACAGAGATACATGACGAGAAAGACAGAGATACGGACTCTCATGGGGATTCTCCCGTGCTGTAGGGTGCTCCTATTTGAACCACAATCACTCGCCATTTCACCTGACACATATTGTACAGGAAGGGCATTGAATTCATCCTGAACATGCCCTTTGCGAGTTGGTATTTCTCCTAACCAGATCACTTCTATATTGATCATTTTCGTGTTGGTGGTACAGCCATAAACAGAATGTCAGTGTACTTGCAGACTGTAAGTTCATGGATTGGACGTAGGCGTGGTCGCCGTCGAAATACAATGCACCGTCTTGATCCCCATCATGACCTACGCCCGGCACAGCTCCACTGAATTGTTACAAGTTACAGCTTTCGCAAATCCGCTGTGGGCTCGGGAGACTTGGCGGCGTTTTGCCGCCCGGCACATTCAGATTCACAGAGAGGAACTCGCCCGATCGGTGTTTTGTTTGGCTTGGCCAAAAGAGACTCGCAAGAAGGCTAGGGATGAACAGTAAATCTATGACCTACTGATTCCAGTGCCACGTCGCCTCCCGAAACCCACACGCCCATCATTCTTGTTTGGACTTGTCGTCCAATCTTGGTTGTGCAAGGGGTGTTCCGAAAGAGTGCGAGCTCGCACCGGTGTAAAGAATCTGCCAATTCGAACGAAAGAGAAGAATTACAGGGATCAGGTTTCGGGAGGGAAACCGGGAAGAGAGTAATTGCTGCAGCCCAAATGATCCTCTCTGCGGGCGCCGCACAGGCAATTTGTTGACGGGAAGGCACATATAGAGACGATCAGGTGCCGTAAAAAAGATGCGCGCGCTACGATCTGAGGGCTGCCGGATCGATGCCGACGTCCCGCAGCAGGCGTTGGAAGTTCTGCCGGGGCATGTCGCTCATGGCTGCCGCCCGGCTGACATTGCCTTTGCAGGCCGAAAGGCACTGGGTCAGATACTCGCGCTGGAAGCGCTGGACGACCTCTTCTTTCGCTTTACGGTAGGGAGCGATCTGCCCCTTCAACAGCCGGGCATCGGGAGCAAAATGCTCGACATCGAGCTCGCTGCCGGTGCAGAGGATCACCGCCCGCTCGACGGCATTTTTCAAGACGCGGACATTGCCCGCCCACTGCCTTTGGCGCAGAACCTCGCGGGCCCCGGGGGTGAGACCTTTGAGGTTCTTGCCCATATCGCGCGCAAAGACGCTGCAGTAGTGATCGGCGAGCACTTGGATGTCGTCGGGTCGTTCCCGCAGCGGGGGGATGTGGATCCGAAACACGTTGAGGCGATAGAAGAGTTCCGGGCGCAGGGTGCCGTCCTTGACCTGCTGCTCCACGTCCCGGCTGGTCGCCGCCAGCAGACGCACATCGACTTGAATATCCGCCATTCCCCCAACCCGGCGGAGCGAGCGCTCTTCCAGAACGCGCAATAGCTTGGACTGAACCGGCAGCGAGCAATCGCCAACCTCGTCGAGCAGGAGCGTGCCCCCCGAGGCTTGTTCAAAGACGCCCGTGTGCCGGCGGGTGGCGCCCGTATAGGAGCCCATCTCGTGGCCGAAGAGCTCGCTCTCGGCAAGCTCGGGGGCGATTGCCGCACAGTTGATCGCCACAAAGGGCCCTTGCGCGCGCCGGCTGAGGTGGTGAATCCGGCGGGCAACAACTTCTTTGCCGGTCCCTGAGTCACCGGTGATCAAGACGGTCGCATCACTCCCCGCAACCTTGGAGATGTCGTCGATCACCGGCATCATTGCCTTGTCACAGCTGATCAGATCACCCTTGATTGTCTGCAGGTCCCTTTCCAGAGCGGCGACCTTGCGCCGTAGGCTGGCTTCCTGCAAGGCGCGCCCGATGATCTCCACCGCCTCGTGCGGATTGGGTGGCTTGGTCAGGTAGTGATAGGCGCCCAAGCGAATGGCCCGGACGATGGTCTCGACCCGCTTGTCGCTGGTCAACATGATCACTGGAGGCGCATTGGGGAGTTCACGGATCTTGAGAAGCAGGTCGATCCCATCGGACTTCTCGCGCAAGTCGATGTCGAGCAAAACCGTGGCCGGCGATTCATTGATCACTTTGGCCAGTCCGCTGGCGGAATCCTCGGCGCTGCTGATCTTGAAATGCGGCGCGAGAAGAATCTGCATGTCTTCACGGAGAACCGCTTCGTCGTCGATGACGAGCACGTTCGGCAGAGTGGTGGCGGCCGGATTCATCTTCTCCTCGGTCATTCCAATTCTGGCCCTCAAACAAACTAGACGAGATGTAGCCGCAGCGCAAAACTGCTGCCCCGGCCAGGTTCACTCGCTTCCAAGAGCAATTCGCCCCGCCACGGTTTTAGAATCTCCCGCGAGCGGTAGAGTCCCAGTCCGCCTCCCTTGGCGGTTTGCCCTCGCGTGAAAATGGCCACCTGGTCTTGCGGAGCCATTCCCCGACCCGTGTCGGTTATCCTGATCACTCCCAATTTGTCTTCCCGCTGTACGCCAACCGTCAACTCGCGCCGTGGTGCTTCCGCCATGGCCTTGCGGGCATTGTCAATCAGGTTCTCCAAGATGAAACGGAGATCCTGAGCGGCGATCAAGCATATCATCTCGCCCGCAATTTCTCCTCCTGCGAATCTGATCGCTACACCCGACTGCGTTAGGTCGGCCTCGGCCAGCTTGAGCATCCGTTTGAGCATCGCTACTACATCAGTGGCGAAACGGCTGACCACGGCCTTTCTGATCGCGGCGAAGCCTTCATCGATCTGCGCGTTGTATTGCTTGATCTCGGACAGGTTCCCCGGGATCTCAGCGAACGCAAAGCCCGTGGCTGCCAACTTGAGCAATCGCTCGCGCGTGGCCTCGAGGGCGGCGCGCGTAGCTCGGATGAGCGCGGGATCCAAGCCAGCCTGCGCAGCCTGGTCGAGGATCTCGATCAGGCGCGGGTAGCAGGACTCGATAAAGTCGCCGTAGTTGTGTTCGATTTGCTCGCGAAACCGGCCGTGCAGCGCCTCATCCTCACCCGCATATCCGAGACGGTTTTCCAGATGCTTTAGCGATTTCATCGTACTGAGTGAGCCGTGACTCGATTCTTCCAGGCCCTGTAGGATTCGTACGAGGATATCGCGCGTGCGCGGTATCGATCCGTTCCTCGCGGACCGCTGGTAGCGGCGAATCCCGAAGCCGAGCGCAGCAGCAAGCGCCAGGCCGACAGCCGCCATCAAGATGCCGGACGGTAATTCTTTCGGAAAAGGCCTGAACCAAACAGCCATGCGGCGGGTCCCGTTGCTGATCACCAGCAACGCCGGATGGGGATCCTGCCGCCAGACGTGACAGAGTAGGAAGGAACCCGGGTCGCGAATCGGATTCTCGAATTGGGCGAGTATTTGCAGCTCCCCGTCGAGGACGATGCCTTGCTTCCCCACGGATGCAATGACCTCATCTCCCGGCATAGGCAGGATGTCAGCGACCCCCACGAGCGACACACTGCTACTCGAGCGAGCGACAATATCTTGCTTGAGGGATCGATCCCGGAAGCGAAAGCGGGTTATGGTGCCGGTCGATGTTGCCAAGTAAACATATGCTCCGCCATCGGCATGGCTCCTACCGATGGCGATCCCGTTGCAGGTGGCGGGAGTAGGAATCATGGCCAGCTTACGTCCGGAGGCCGCATCCAGAACGGCCAGGGAATCGGCGTAGGGACCTGCGCTGTGGTGGCGCGTCGCGACCGCGATTTCCTGCGTACCGTCGCCGTCCAAGTCACCGACGGCGAAGCGCAGCGAATAGTAATGTACGCCAAATGCCTGTGACCAGAGCAGCTGCCCCGTGGCCGAAATCGCGAAGAGCCTGGCGCGGTCATCGCTCGTTGCGTTGACGAGATCACCGCGCAGATTATTGGGTGACCCT
>JAGMDA010000598.1 GCA_023128935.1 Candidatus Eiseniibacteriota bacterium
GGCGGAGGCGCTGTAATGCCGGGGACGGGGCTAGACTTGAGCTTGGAAGTCCGCAATACGGGAATAGACGGCATACGTGGAGCAACGGCCACCGTCAGTGGCCCCGACGGTGTTGGTGTGGTCACGCGCGCCACACGCTTCGGTCTGCTGGCACCCGGCGAGACTGGGTTATCGCTGAGCGACGTGCGCATCGTGCTCGATCCAGACCTTGCAAATGGCCGGCGCCTGCGATTCCTGCTGAACCCATCGGTTCCCGGCATCGGGCCGCTGGACGTCACGGAGTTCTGGCTCACTGCCGAAGCCCCGGTGCTCACCTGCCTGGCCACCAGTGACGGTGGCGATGACATCTTCGACCCGGGCGAGGAAACAGACCTGATCCTCACACTCCAGAATGGAGGACCGATCGCGGCCGGAGCTATCCAGGCACAGTTGGAGACCCTGCAACCGACGGTCATCACAATCCTCGATTCCGCCGGTTCTTTCACTGAGATCCAGCCGGGCTCCACCGGAAGCAATCCCGCCGCTCCTTTCGTGATTAGGGTTGGCGATTCGGTGGCTGTCGGTACGGTGATCCCGATGCGGCTCAGTCTCGTCCACGCCGGCGGGCCGGGGGGTGCCGTATCTTTCAACCTCGTTGTCGGGTTGACGGACTTCTCCACCCCCACCGGGCCGGATGCCTACGGTTACTACTGCTACGACAATACAGACATCGATTATCCGGAACAGGTGCCGACCTATGACTGGGTTGAGTGCTCCCCGGCCTACGGCGGCGCGGGGACGCTCCTGGATGAGATCTGCAATAACTACCTATCCCAGGTGGTCCAGCTGCCCTTCTCATTTGCATATTACGGAATCGCCTATGACAGCATGCGCGTCAGCGATAACGGTTGGATCGCCTTTGACACCCAGTACTGGTACGACGTTCGCAACTGGCGCATGCCCGGCAAATGGGGCAGCGCCTGCCAGGTGGCGCCCTTCTGGGACAATCTCGATCCGGGGATCCCGGGCAGCGACGGGATCTACGCTTGGCACGATGCAGGGAACCATCGCTTCATCATCGAGTGGAGCAGGCTGCAGAACTGGGAGGAGAACGCGAACAACTTCCAGACCTTCGAGCTGCTCCTCTGCGATCCGGCATACTATTCCACGCCAACAGGCGATGGCGAGATCCTCTTCCAGTATCACCAAATCGTGAATGACGATACACTGCGGATGTATTCGACCGTTGGAATCGAGAATCACACTGAAGAAATCGGCCTGCTATGCAGCTACGCCAACATGTATGCACCTGGGGCGGCCCCATTGTCCTCCAACTTGGTGCTCAAGTTCACCACTGACCCTCCGGTCTATGCGCCTCCGACAATAGAGCAACCTCTTGCCAGTCAGCCAGGAGAGCGCCGCCGACCGGTTGTACAGCTTCTCGGCGGTAACCTGTCCTCCGGGAATTGCCGCATCCGGTTCAACTCAGGTACGTATGACCTGCGGGAACTTGCCATCTACGACGTCTGCGGACGACGCGTCACGGACCTACTGCATGGGCGAACTGGCGCGGCGGACACACGAACAGTCATTTGGGACGGCCGCGACGGCCGGGGCCGCCGAGTGCCGAGTGGGCTCTATTGGGTCCGTCTCCGCTCTGGTGGTGAAGAATGCAACGCACGTCTGCTCATGATGCGGTGATCCTCGACGTCGAGCAGCTGGTCGTAGCCCGCTAGCACGCCTAGCCCTAGTGCCCGAACCGTTCAGCCGCGCATCAAAACCAGCTGAACCGTTCGGGCAATCATCCGTCACGCAGGAGCATGACAGCAGCGGCTTGGCGAAGAAGCCGGACTGATCAACTAGTGGACCAGCGTCATCTTCCGGGCCACCGTTATGCTTCCAATCCTCACCTTGGAGAAGTAAGTACCAGGGCCCATCACTTTCCCTTGAGCGTCGTGGCCATCCCAGTGGAGACGCATCACTCCGCCAGGCGCGTCCCCGGCGTAGAGGTCGCGCACCTTACGGCCAGCGCTGTCGTAGATGCCCACTTCGATCTCGCCGGCTTCCGCGGGAAGCGACAGGATGATCTCGGTCTTCCCCGCGGGTGCGAACGGGTTCGGCGCGTTCCAGAGCGCAAATGCAGGAGCCTCAAGTTCGTGCTCCACGTCAGCCATCTGGAAGCCGAGCACTTCGGCGATCAACCGCGGATCAACGCGTGGGTAGAGCTCCTCGCGGTCGGTCGAAAAGCCCCCGTTGTCCATGAAGTGCAGGTTGTAGTACGGAACCTCGATCGAGCGGCCCGCAACTGGATCGGTGATCTCTATGAAGCCCATGTTGATCTCCACCGCACACGTAAGGCAGTTGTAATAGCCGAACGTGGGGTGATGGACCACATAGGTCTGGTCGGGGAGCGGGCCCTCAGGCAACTCGTGTATCTCAGATGCCATGGCCGTGGCAAGCTGGCGACCGTCCGGGATCCCGTTGCGGTCCTGATCCGGATCGCTTGGATCCAATCTGAAGTACGGTTCCTCCTCATCCATCAGGCCGTCGCCATCCGTATCGAAGGGAACTGCGATCCAGTGCGCGGTGCCATCCCCGGTCAGCACGGTCTTCAGGATCGTCGGAAGTAGGCGACCGTCATTCACGGTGCCGTCGAAGACGAATCCACCGTGAGCCAGTGTATGCAGGGCTAC
>JAGMDA010000599.1 GCA_023128935.1 Candidatus Eiseniibacteriota bacterium
CGATTTGTCCGTGACGCTGGCCAAGCTAAGGAAGGCACGGCAGGGTCGGTAGCGTCATCCCACCGGCTTTGGCCTGATGGAGAACATTGCACTCTCGAGTGAGAAGTCTGGGCTAACCCACTGCCAGAATTAGGTCTGCCGCGGGACAACACCAACCAGGCAATCAACTATCGGTAAAGGGCCTTGATCGTGCCCCAGCTCGTGCCGAGCGCCGGTGTCTCCTCGCACGGATTCGGAACGCAGGTGTACAACTCCGGGTGCCATTCGCCACCCAAGTCGCTGCAGGCCGTTTCTGGGATCAGGAAACACTGGGAACCGACACAGCATACGTGGTTCGGTGGGCCAAAGCACCCCCCCCCATCCATGTTGATCCCCATGATGCCAAGGCCCGCGTGAAAGAACTGAGGCGGCGTGCTGCAATTCCACGTACCCGCCAAGCTTGCGGGAGAAGCCGAGGCCAACTCAATCTGCCCGGGACCATAGCTGGCGTAGGCATAGCCACCGAAGAAGTACACGGGCAACCAATTTCCCACCCAAGGGGTATGGGCCACGAAGAACGCGGTGCCTTCATTCGGCCCTGGCCACCCATCTGTTGAGTACTCCCAACCCGTCCCTGGAAAGCACGCACCGTATTCGACGCAGTAAAAGATACGCGGATCATATTCCCCGAAACCGAACTCGGCACCACACCATTCCTTGGCCTCATCTCCGAACCAGTAGGCCAGCACAAACCAGATCACGGGAGCGGTGTCGGGTGTGTCTATTCGGCAATTCACCTCCTCGCAACTCGAGATCGCATAGGTATCCAAGTACGCTTGGCACCATCCCCCGGGAGGAGCATCCGAGGTGTACACCAGTTCCGGCACGAAATGCGCCAGGAGCATTCCTCCCTCGAGATTCGTTGGATCGGCTCCAGCACCATTTGCCACCAACCCACACAAGAGCAGAATCAGCATTGTCCATCTCATGTGACTGTCCTCCAGCGACGGCTTAGCCGCATAATTGTCGAGTCCTCTTGGAGCTATTGCCCCCGTGAATCTCCATGGTTCGTAGTCTCCATGACACTGATGCGAACCAGCCCTGATTCACGATACATCGAGGACAACCTGTCCTTCCCCTCAAGACAGTCTCAGTAACGGTTCAGCCATCTCAATCGGCTTTTCTATCTCATGCGGTGCTATCTCAACAGCACCACCTGCCTCTTCACCTGCGTGCCCCCAATGTGGAGCAACCAAAAGTATACACCTCCCGGAGCCGGCGATCCATAAGCGTCAAGTCCATCCCAATCAACGTGATGCTCGCCAGCTGGCCATGTTCCTCTGACGAGGCACCTTATCAAACGTCCAGTGACGTCGAATAACTCCAAGGAAACGGAGCACCCATCGAACTTGGGGGGAAGCGAGCAGACAGCCCTTGTTGCAGATGTAGCGGGATTCGGCCAGCAAGCGATAAGGCCAAACTGCTCAGCCTCATCTTCCTTTCCCACTGCTGCCGGGCACCCGTATCCCCAGGCCCCGATCTGACCGCATTGCGGATTGTTTTGCTCGCCACACGGAGACTCCCAATGCAAAGTGTACCGGCGGGTGATGTCCTCCCCACCACAGAACATCGGGTCCTCGGAGAAGTTGTTGTTGATGTCTCCTTGACCGCTGATGCAGTCATCCCAATCCCCCCCGGTATTGTCATAGACATCACAGCAGCTAAGGGAAGGTCCGACAGGATCGTTGCAGCGCACCGCGCCGCCATTCGTGCTGAAGGCGACAATCGTCCTGTCGATCGAAGGAGCGCAGCCCTCCCCCATCCACAGGCCGCCGCCGCTCTCTGCCTCATTATCCGCAATTGTACAGTTCACTATCGACAGGCCAAAGTCGCCACCATCTGTCCACGCGATTCCCCCTCCGTACGAAGCAGAATCCTCACTAAATGTGCACCGAATGACTGAGCTGTATGGAGTCGTAGCTATCCCCCCCACGAGGGACATTCCACCCCCCAACAGCGCTTTGTTTCGCCAGAAGATGCAGTCTGTGAGGCTCGCATTGCTGGCCG
>JAGMDA010000006.1 GCA_023128935.1 Candidatus Eiseniibacteriota bacterium
CCCTTGAGGTTCTGAATGAGGATCATGGCCTGGCCGTCGGTCGCCGCCGGATGACGGTTAGCACGGTGGGACTGCTGCCACAGATCCGCAGGCTCGCCAGCGAACCGGTTACCGTGCGGCTGGCCCTGTCGCTCAACGCGACAACCAATGAGGTACGGTCTGAACTCATGCCGATCAACCGGCAGTATCCGATCGAGCAACTGCTGCCTGCGCTAGCGGACTATCATCGGAAAACCGGCAACCGGGTGACGTTCGAGTACATTTTAATCAAAGGCTGGAACGATGGTGTGGAGGATGCGAAACGGTTGGCTCATCTGGCCAGCGCACACGACTGCAAGATCAACTTGATCGTGTTGAATCCGCACTCGCTGACCAACCTTGAACCCTCTCAGCCCGATGCGGTTCAGCGGTTCCGCGACATCCTGCTGCCCATTGCGCCCGCAGTCACGCTGCGCGAAAGCAAGGGCGGGGACATCCGCGCCGCCTGCGGTCAGCTCTCCCTGGCCTATGGGCAACCACCGGGTCAACCCTGATGCGGCTTGCCCACAGGATACGAGAGCAGCGCCTCCAAAAAGTCCCGAACGCTATCGAGGCTCTCGAGGGGAGGTGCCAGTGAAATCTCAAGTGGTTGCACCGATCGAGCCCAGGGACTTCCATAGAGTAGGCGGAAGTCCTCAGCAAAGATCTCGTGCGGGCGGTCGGCATGGCGGGCCTCGGCCGAGAAGACACGTGAGTCCGTAATCCCCCTGATCTTCCGATAACGTTGCCACCCCGCGCCGTCCCAGTCAGGAAGGAGCCGGCGCTGGATGAGATGGCCGATCTCATGGAAGATGAGAAAATGTACGATCCCCCGCGTCAGGGGACGCACCCCGGGAGAGATATAGATGGCCTGGCCGTCGCAGGAGGAACGCAGAAGACCTCGGCGTGGGAAGGGCAGGATGAACACCCTGCAGTGCACGAGGGCCTTGACGCGGGGGTCCATCATCTCAAGGGCCTCGCGCACCCAGGCCTCGGGCGCCGGCTTGAAGGATCCTGCCCCGCAATTGGGAATTGCGGCGTCGTGGGGAGCCATGATCAGAGGCCATTGGAAGCCCCGGGAATCAGTGAACAGGGGCCCCGAGGCGCCGGGCCGGCAGGATGCAAGGACCTCGAGGGGTCCAATCACCTCCCAGGCCTCTCCCGCATTCCCGCTCGTTGCCCAGGCGGTGCTCGTAGCGAGCAACATGAGGACAGTCAGTCTGGCGCTCTGCCCGCCACGCATTGCACCCTCCCGGTGATCCGCTCTCTGTCGTCTCAACACCTCTGGCAAGGCCCATGCCGCGCGCCGTGCGGGCACGATTGCCGCCAGGGCAACCGGGCTACAACCTCCGGACGGCAGCCGGCCAAGCAAAGCTCTGGCCGCGCGCAGGGAGAAGCTACGGCGGTTTGCGCGGATCTGCACGGATATGCGGGCAGGTGATGCCCGGGACAGAGCCCAAGCTCGATATCGTGCGAACTGCTGGTCCCTTGGTGCAAGTCGCAAGGCCCCAGCTTCCAACCGGGAGTCGTGGCCAGGCGCCACGGAAATCCGCGCCAGCGCAACCGGGGGGGGATGCCCCGGGACCAGACGCTGATGTCGAGCGGGTCGATGCCTATGCTGCCGGGGCTCGGCGGCCGAAGCGTGATAGCAGGAATGACCCCCAGCCGAGCGCAATCGCAAGGTTGATGACAGCGAAGCTCAGCAGCAGAAAGAGGTTGGAGACCATGCCCCCTCCTCCCGAAACCACGAGGAGTAGACCTACCAGTCCCGGCAGGGAGAGCAGGAGGTGTCCAAGGAAAAAGGCGCCGCCGAGTCCCCGCGTCGGGTAGTCCTCAGGCCTAGTATCATCTGAGTCCGCGGTAGGGTCGGTCCTGCCCGATCCGCCGATGACGGTCAGCCCCAGGAGGCTACATGTGACGAGATAGCCCGGGATGGGGAATGTCAGAAACAGCAAAACGAGGACCGGGACAAGAGGGATTCCCACCACGATGGCCACCATCGTCACGGCCAGGACCAGGAGCAGCGGAATGATCACAATGGTATAGACGATGCCACCACCCACGCCAGCCAGCAGAGATTCCCAACCTCGGAGCCTCAGAGTGGCAATCGACAGGCTCCAACGCTTGCGGCTCAGCAGCAGGAGAACCCATCCAACCAGGCCCACGAAGACCAGGTGAGAGAAGAAGCCAAGCCAGCCGATTCCAGCTGCCCCGAAGCCGTGACCGAAGGAGGGAATGAAGGCGATCTCCACGCGCTTGCCGATCAATGCATGCGGCTCCTTGCGCACCCGGCCCCCAACTGTCACTGCCTCGCCATGGATCACCGCGCCATCTGCAACTGAGATGTTTCCTCCCCCAACGGCCACCGTCTCACCGTAGATCACGGCCCCCGGAGCGACATCAACATGCCCGCCAATGGCAACCACATCTCCCTTGACGGTCCCATGGATATGCGCAGAGCCGATGATGCAGACCACGCTTCCTGGAACGATCTTTCCGCTGGCCACCGTGATATCGCGACCAAATGCTACGACGTCGTCGCCCTCAATGCTCATGGGCCCGCCAAAGCACTGATCATCCAGTTCCTCAAGATTCTTCTCGAGACCCTCGAGATCCAGTTGTAGCTCCCAGTCATTGGAAGCCTTGCTCCTACCGGAGGAGTCGACGCTAGAACCTCGCACGATGATCCTCTGGTGCTTGCCCCTTCCCCCGAAGGAAACGCTGATCTTGTCTGTGGATTCTTCGCCTTCGTCGGTCTGCTCACCTTCAATAATGATGACCTTCTGGTCGGAGCCCCATGCCGGCAAGACGACAGGCGTCCAGCCGAGCAATAACACGGCTATCAGCCATCCCCATTTCCTGGCAGGCGCTGTGCCAAGCGGACTGACGCGCCCGTACCGGGCTGAAGATTCCTGCCACTCACTACAGCCAGAAGACAGTTCAAGACACATGGCTCAGTCTCCTCTCGCCGCCATGGGAAAACGCCCGCCAGCACAGGAAGGTTCCCAGGAGCAATACGCCACCATAGATCGCCAGAATCAGGGAACCGTGGGTTGTCAGCGGAGCGCCTACGCGCTGCACGGTCATCCATAGGCTCTGTGCGGTGGGCTGGAGCACCCCCGCCACCTCCGAGAGCAGCTGCAGCAGATACCAGAGATCCTTCGCCGTATCCCACAGGGTGAACAGGTTTCGCGACACGCCCTGCACGGCAAATGCGGAGATCCGAGCAGCCCAACCCCAGAGGGCAGCACCAAGGGCGATGGCAAAGGCGAAGGTTAGAACGTACATCACTGTGCGGCGGACCAAAACCACACGGGCTGTTTCCCTCTCAGGCCGGCGCGCCGCGCGCAAGGCGTGAACGGCCGCTATGACCTGCTCGGAGAGACCTACCGGAACAGAAGGGTCTGGCAATGAAGGCAGAGCAGCCAAGACCATGCGATAGGCTTCAAGATCCCTCCGGCACGATGAACAGACCTTCATGTGAGCGGTCAGATCCTCCTGCGCACTCGGAGAGAGATCCCCGGTCAGGTAGTCTTGAATCTGCTGCTGACGCTCCGTGCAGCCCATGTCGCTCACCGTCCCTTCTCCGCTCCCTAGTGGCTGGCCCCAACCATCGGCCTTCGCATGGGGGGCGATCCACTGCCCCACCTAACGCGCAGGATCCCTGCTGGGTTTCAGAGATCCAGCGCTTCCGGACCGATTCCTGAAGATTGAAGCTTCTCCTTAAGTTGCCTGTGTGCTCGGTGCAAGCGCGCCTTGACGGTTCCCAGCGGTATCTCCAACACCTCTGCTATTTCACTGTAGGCAAGTTGCTGCTTATACCGCAGCTCAACCACAGCCTGATAGATCGGCGGCAACCTGAGGACCATCTGGTCTAGAGTCTCACTCAGAGCTGTACGTCCATAACGAGCTTCCGGCGTTGGCCTCCCGTCGACAAGGACCACAGGGAGGTAGGTGTCATCCTTGTCGGCCACGTCAATGGAGAGCATCTTGATCCTTCGTCGCCGAATGCGATCAATACAGTGATTGGTGGTGATCCTCAGGATCCAGGTCGAGAACTTCCTCGACTGATCGAAGCTCGACAGGGCGCGATACACGCGCAGGAAGACCTCCTGGACGGCATCGCGAGCCTCCTCTTCATTGCGCAGCATCCTCCAGGCCAATCGGTATAGAACTCCGCTGTAAAGCGACACCAATTTGGCAAAAGCCCATTCATCACCCTTCAGGCATTGCCTGACAAGTGCGACGTCGTCAGCGGGACCGCTCACGGACTCCTCCTGGCGACCACCAGCACCCACCCCACGCGCGTGCCCCCCGACGAGTTGGCTATACTCCTCTATCTCTTTGCATATCAATGGATTAGAGCATACATGATCGATAACACTATGCTGCCACAGTTCGCTGGTCAAGCAATTCGATTTGCTGTCCAGCGCTTGCGCGACTCTCGCCGGAGGGTCCCGATTCCGGCCGCCTTGAGATCTCCCATAAGTAGTTCTCGGTCTCGCGGGGCATGCGCAAGAGGACCAGGGGGCGCCTGGCGGGGCAAATGCGCATTGGCCTGGCAGCACACTTGACAGGTTCTGTCCGCAACCCTACGGTTGCCGGGCTGCAAGCACATAGGATCCCGGAAATTTGGGGAGGACAAGATGACCACGATAGAACAAGTGCTAGCCCGGGAGGTTTTGGACTCACGGGGCAATCCCACAGTGGAGGCAGAAATTCATCTGGCAGGAGGTGCTATGGGTCGCGCCATCGTCCCTTCTGGAGCCTCAACCGGAGAGCACGAAGCCTTGGAGCTGCGCGACGGCGATCCGGAGCGTTATCTGGGTAAGGGCGTCCTCAGGGCGATCGAAAACATCCACGAGAAGATCGCGCCCGAGGTGTTAGGCGAGGATGCAACCCAGCAGGTCATGATCGATCACCTGATGTGTGAAATCGATGGCACCGAGAATAAATCAACGCTGGGCGCCAATGCCATTTTGGGGGTCTCCATGGCGGTGGCACGAGCGGCTGCCCAGGCAGTCGGTCTGCCCCTCTACCGCTATCTCGGAGGTGTGGGCGCCCACACCCTGCCGGTGCCCATGATGAATGTACTCAACGGTGGGTCCCACGCTGACAACAACGTGGACATTCAGGAATTCATGATTGTTCCCGCCGGCGCCAAAACCTTCGCCGAAGCACTGCGCATGGGAACCGAGGTCTTTCACACATTGAAGAAAGTCCTCAAGGGCCGCGGGTATGCGACCTCCGTCGGCGATGAGGGCGGCTTCGCGCCGAACCTGAAATCCAACGAAGAAGCCCTCGAAGTCATTGTCGAGGCGATCGAGAAGGCCGGCTATGAACCCGGGGCCCAGGTTGCGCTGGCGTTGGATGTGGCTGCGAGCGAGATGTACGCGGGTGGCAACTACATGCTCAAGGCCGAGGAGCAGACGGAATTCACGGCCGAGGAGATGATTCAGTTTCTCGATGGTCTGATGAAGAAATTCCCGATTGTCTCGATCGAGGACGGCCTGGCCGAGGACGACTGGGAAGGCTGGCGCCTTATGACTGAGACCATGGGCTCAAGGGTCATGCTCGTCGGGGATGATTTATTCGTGACCAACTCCCAAAGGCTCGGGCGAGGCATCGAAGAAGGCATTTGCAACTCGATCCTGATCAAGCTGAACCAGATAGGTTCAGTAACCGAGACGCTCGAGACAATGAACTTGGCCACGCGGCACGCATACACCAATGTGGTTTCGCATCGCTCCGGTGAAACGGAAGACACAACGATCGCCGATCTGGCCGTGGCCATGAACACTGGCTTCATCAAGACCGGCTCCCTCTCCCGCTCGGAAAGGATTGCCAAGTACAACCGTCTGCTCCGCATCGAGGAGGAGTTGGAGGACGTGGCGCGCTACCCTGGACTGGGTGCGTTTGCTCGCTGGCAGCAGAGCTGAAAAGCATATAGGACTGCAATGAGGACTGGGGGCAGCAAACGAACCTCCGGAGAATGGAACGACCGGAGAGCTGGTTTGGGATCGAGTTCCGAAGGTCTCTTCCTGCGAAAAATCTGGCGTTCCAGCCGTGAGCAATGGCGCCGCTTTGCCCTGGCCGGTTTTGTCGCCTGGACCGCATACTCCCTCCTTCTGAACCCCGGCGGATTCGTCCATCTCCTGAAGCTACGGGGTCAGACAGCCCGGCTAGAAAACGCGATCCGACAAGCAGCAGCCACCAGCGACTCTCTCGATCGAGTCCTTGTCGCCATGGAGGCAGGCGATCCCTTTCTTCTGGAGAGGGTGGCTCGGGAGCAGTTCGGTTTCGCCCACAAGAACGAAAGGATCTACCTGCTTCCCCATGACGAAGAAGATTGGCGGCAGTTGGATCATGCGGAGCAACATGGAACTGAGACCTTCTCCGAGAGGCGTGGCCAGAGGGTCAAGATCCACAGCCGGATCCCGTAGACCAGCGCATCTCGCAAGAGACCTCCAGCGCATGTGGAAGTTCTCGGTCGAATCTCGAGGATAGCTGTGGCCAGTTGGCCCGTGACAGGTATTTTGATCTCATTGTCACGGGGACTGTGTGTCGAACTGGGCTACCTGGGTTCCTCATCGGCAACACTGCCGAGACGATCCTTGCTCAGGTGGACTGTTCGGTTCTGACGGTCAAGCCAGATGGATTTGCATCACCCATCACGCTATAGTGGGCAGCAAGTGGCGGCAGCCCTGTGAGTTCTGCAGTCGTCAGTTTGGGAGTATTTGCTAGGAATAGGAGACGACGCAATCAGGATCCAGCTGGCAACAGATGGTTCGCGGCATTCCGCAGCTCCGCCGATCTGCTTAGGCGCCTGTCGTTTCTGGCGCCCGCGACCAATCTGGTCGTTCTGGTGGTGGTGCGGATGGCCAGCCACATCGGGGAGGCTGGAATGTCGCGCCATGTCCCCGGCTCGCCGCGACAGCAAGCAGAGCACATTGTGAGACAAGAGGCAGCACGATTCGCAGATGTCGGGTGGACGGTTCTGCCGGCCGTGCGAACGGTTCTGCCGCTCATCAAGTTCTTCCGCACGGACATCCTTCAGCAACTGAGCCCCAAGTGGCTCCAGAAGAGGAAGGGGGGTTACAAGGGGAGGAGCGGGATTGAGAGGTTTCTCTTTGGAAGTGTGAGCAATCGCGTCATGTATCACGCCCGGTGTTCGGTCTGGGTCGTCAGGGGGTGAGTGATGAACTCAGCGCTCATCCTCATTGCGGGGTTGGCGGTGCTGCTGGTCGGCGCCGAAGTGCTGGTACGCGCGGCGTCTTCCTTGGCCCGCGAGCTTGGCGTGCCACCGCTAGTCATTGGTTTGACCGTGCTCGCCTTCGGTACCAGCGCACCCGAGCTGGCGGTGGCCATTTCTGCCGCGTGCACGGGGAAGACTGGGATCACATTCGGCAACGTGGTTGGTTCTAACATCGCGAACGTCGGTCTCATCATCGGGTTGACTGCGGCCATCAGAACGCTGAAGGTCGACCGCTCGATCGTCATCCAAGAGATACCCCTCATGCTAGTTGCGACGGCACTGACCATCCTCTTGGCCAGCGACTCGCTTTTTCGAAGGGCCCCGGATGCAATCAACCGACTCGACGGGATTCTACTGCTGGTTGGTTTCGCCGCTTTCTTGTGCCTGGGTGCGCGGAGTGTCTCGAAAAGCCGCCAGAAGGATTCGTCCGCGCGACGAGCCACGCGCGAACACGAGAAACGCCGGTCGATTCATTGGGTGTTGACCTCGTCGCTGGTGGTACTAGGACTGACCGGCGTGCTGCTGGGGAGTCATTGGACCGTGGCAGGCGCGACGCGGGTCGCGCAAGCGGTCGGCCTGAGCCAGACGGTCATCGGCCTGACGATCGTTGCACTGGGCACAAGTCTGCCCGAGCTGACCACATCACTGATGGCGGCCATGAGGGGTCATTGTGACTTGGCACTAGGCAACGTCGTTGGATCCAACGTCTTCAACCTCCTACTCGTTCTCGGCGTGTCCGCGACGATACGGACCGTTCCCGTCCCTGATGGGGGACGTATTGATCTCCTGCTGCTTGCGCTGTTCTCCGTAATCCTGCTGCCACTAGCCGTGAGCCAGAGGAAACTCGTCCGGACGGAAGGCCTGGTGCTCCTCTTCGGCTACGTCACATACGTACTGTGGCGTGTCCTCCAGCCTAGTTGAGCCTGCGGCGGGTCGCCCTGCTGGCTGGTTGATGTCAGCGTGCCGACGGCCAAGAGCTGCTGGCATCGGGTGGCGACCCCTCACATCTACTACTACCGCAGTTTCCTAGAAGCTGTACTCTAGCTCGACGAACAGTCGGTCGTTGTCACCGATCTTCTCGTAGGGAAAGCGGTCCCCGGATTGGTAGAGCACGAGCCCGGCGGTGGCAATGAGCGCTTCCCGCCACTCGTAGTCACACTGGACCCGTCCGATGCCAGCCGCGTCATCGGCAAGACCCAGCGCCATTACAAGGAAGGTCGCCCTCAGGCGGTCGTGCATGAACTCCCGCGTCAGGCGCAGGGTGAGTTGCACGTCGTCCTCGACGGGATCCTCGGGGCAGTCCCGGAGTTCCGGGACATAGTCCAGCAGATGGCGGTCAACCAGTTCCAGGGCGACGATCGTCTCAGAGAGGCCCGAGTACTCGGCTCCCACGAGGAAATCGAGGCGGGTGAACTGCTCGCTCGCCGGCGACCAGAACTCGAGGCCTTGCCAGAAGGCGGTTTCGCCCTTCAGCAGCCAGTTCCCCTGCGCAAGGCAGGCGGCGGCGCCCTGCATCGTCAGGCGACTGTACGTGCGCAGAAGGCCGTCGGGTGTCGTCGCAATCGTGGGCCGGTCATAGAAGATCCAAGCGCCGTAGAGGGAGAAATCCCAGCGGCCCAGCGTGCCGTCCAGGGCCAAGGCGTACTGCAAGTTGTCCAAGCTCGTCGGGAGTTCCTCCTCCGGCGGCAGATCAGACGCGCGAGACCTTCAAAACCGGCTTCTATCTTTCTCCTGAGCTTAGGCATTGCTGTTCCTCTCCCGCTGCGTGTTCATTCCGAGGCCTTTTAAGCCGTTCAGGTATAGATCCGCAATGGCGTCGGCATAGTCTTCCGGCGAAAGATCGCGGTAGGCCTGCGGGCGCGCCCGGGACTGCACGGGCGCGAGCAGGAAGCGTGAAGCGATGAGCATCAACAGGCCGGGGCCCGCGACCAGGACTGGGAAGGGGCGTCCTTCGGCGGCCAGGACGTCACCGACTTCCCGCTGGAAGATCGCCATGACCTCACTCACGCGCCGCCCCTTGAGATCCGAGATCTCGGGATCCTCGCGATGCATGTCGGAAATGAGGATGAGCAACCGGCCGGGGTTCGCGCTGAAATAGGCAACGCCTTCGCTGACCAGGTTCCGGATTTTCACCTCGAGCGGGTCAGTGCCGACGAGGTTGCGCCGGATGAGTCCAGTGTACGCCTTGAAGATGTCATCGAGGAGCGTTTCGAGCAGGCCACTCTTGGAACCGAAGAAGTAGGTGATCGTGGCCAGGTTCACCTCGGCCTCACGGGCCAACTCGCGCATGCCTGTGGCGGAAAAGCCCTTTGCAGCAAACAGCTTTTCGGCCGCGGCCAGGATGCGACGCTTGGTCCTCTCGGATTTCGGCCTCGGACGCTTCGTTCCGGGCGGTGGATCCTTCCTCTCAGGCATCCTCTTCCTCCGCTCCCTTGACAGTCCTGATATTTGATCAGACGATCGTTTATGTAAAACTGCAAATTTGATCAGTCGTATGTCAAGATAATTCTGTGAGGTTTTCACGGTCTTGCCGCGCTGGGCGACCGCGCAGCCGTGAACCGGTCTGGTGTCCCCCCTGAAAGCCACATCCGCAAGAGAGCGGAAGTCCTGCTGCGACGCTTCTGCAGCTTGACAAGCATTGCCTCTGGGCGCTAATCTCCCGTTCCTGTTTCGGTGCGGGGTGGAGCAGTCCGGTAGCTCGTTGGGCTCATAACCCAAAGGTCGTTGGTTCGAATCCAACCCCCGCTATGATTCAAGGGGTTCGACGAACGCCGCGTTCTTCGAACCCCTTCTTTTTCCTGTCCGGGCCCACGCAAACCTGAGCAGCGCCCGCCCAGGTACCACGAACCGACTTCTCGCCTGCCGCCACACGTCCGGATCCTGTCCTTACTGTACTGTGCTGCACCCAGTAGGGTGGCGGGGTACAATGCTTGCACAATCGAATGGGCAGATCTCAGGCAACAGACCACATCCAAGGGGAGAATCATGCAGAGGCAACGGGCCAATAGGTTGGCGCGAAGGCTGGCAATTTCAGGGGGCATACTTGGCATCGTTGCATGCATAGCTCTGCTGCTCTCTCTCCAGCCCACTGATCAGCTCGATCCAGCCCCCGCAGCCTGGCAGGCGGACGATACAGGGCAGCAGGGATCCGAGGCCATGCGCTCGCTGACAACAGAGCCCCGACCCCTGTCCCTGACCGATCCTCGGAGGTCCGCAATGGAGGGCGCCTCGATCCCGTCACCCACTGAGATCGCTACCTGGAAGGCTGACCGCAAAGAGCGCAAGCGCCACCGCCTGGAGTGGATCGAGAGCTTGCACCTCTGCCCGCCTGGCACCAACTGGCGGACCGTCGAGCAGGCCAATCGCCGCGCACTCTCCCTGGAGCGTTTCGCACGCTGTGATCGCGGCGAGCGCACCAACATTTGGACCGAGCTCGGTAGCGTCAACCTCGCTGGGAGAACTCACGCTGCATTCCCCAGCAGCGATGGCGAGCTGCTGTACGTGGGCTCCAACCTGGGAGGCGTCTGGCGCGCTACCATCGACGGTGATGGCTGGACAGCCTTGGCTGATGGGCTCGGTCTGGGATCCTACCAACTGCTCGTGGCCCCTCCGGGAGCAGGACCGGGGGAGCCGGAGGTGATCCTCACGCTGGCTTCGAGCACGATCCATGCTTCCATCGACGAGGGGTCAACCTGGGTCGTGCCTGAAGGGCTGCCGGAGACTATCTATGGTGCGATCCGTGTTGTTCATGATGCAGCGCAACCCCGGACAGTCTACTTCCTGTGCAAGGGCCGCCAGTGGAACGGGCATGCTTATGAGTACGGACACATAGTCTCCAGGTCCACCGACGGAGGCCAGAGTTTCACTTCACGCTACATCTTCCCCAATTCCCCCGCCGACATGTGGATCGATCGCACGGCCGGCGGATCCCTGTATGTCATGTCCAGCAATACGATCTATGTTTCTGCCGATGAGGCCCTCACATTCGATCCGGTCGGCAGCCTGCCCTGCGGATGGCCCAATGATGTCCTGCTCACTGGATCCGAGGCCGGTGCACCGGCCTTCTATGCGGCTCTCAAGCAAGGCTCTGACTGGAAGCTCTACCGGTCCATCGACGGTGGTGTGAATTGGGTTTGGCGGTACGACATCAATGATTTCTGGGAAACGCTGGTCGCCTCGATCACCAATCCAGACCTGATCTTCTTCGCCGGCGTGGAATGCTATCGATCCACCGACGGCGGCGGTACGTTCAACAAAATCAACGAGTGGTGGGAGTACTATGGGGACCCAGAGAACCGCCTCCACGCCGATCTGCCTGGCATGGATATTCATATCGTGGGTGGACAGGAAGCCGTCTACTTTAACACCGATGGTGGAACCTATGTGTCTTATGACGGCGGGCAGACGGTTCAGAACCTCTCCCTGTGGGGTCTGGCCATCAGCCAGTACTACTCCACCTTCACAAGCCAAACCGATCCGTACTTGATTGCCGGCGGTTCGCAGGATCAGGGCTATCAGCAGTCACTCCTCGGCGGGGAAAGCAGCCAGCAGTCGTCGCCCGATGGCCGCAACGGGTACCTTCCCTTTGAGCAACTAATCAGCGGAGACTACGGCCATCTGACCTCGACTATCCGTGATCACAATCTGCTTTACTCGGTCTATCCCGGCTTTGTACTCCTCCAGATCAATGAGAGCGCGCCCCAATACCTCTGCCAGCTCGATTTCCCGCCCTGCGCACATAGCTGGATGCCGTTCATCCTGGCCGATCCCCTCGACTCCGAGATCTTCTATTTCTGCGGGGATCACCTCTGGCGCTACGAACGCTCGGGCTGGTCCTATTACACTATGACGGAGCTTCCCCAGGACTTTGGAGCTGGAGGAGGATTCCTGACTGCGCTGGCAATCTCACCTGTCGACTACAACTACTGGTACGCCGTGACCAACAACGGGGCGTTGTGGTACTCGCACAATGCCGGTGGAACTTGGACGCATGCCTCTTCCGGGCCGCATGCACACTATTTCTACGGCACCTCACTCGTGGTCTCTCGCGCCGACCGCGAGGTGGCCTATGTCGGGGGCAGCGGGTATCTGAATCATCCGGTCTGGCGGACAACCGACGGCGGTCAGAGCTGGGAAGGCATGGGAGACGGCTTGCCCAACACGCTGGTGCTGGGGCTTGCGCTCGGCGGGGAGTCGGGCGAGGAGCTCTTCGCAGCTTGTGAGGCTGGCCCTTTCGGCTTCGATGCCGGGGCAGGTCACTGGGTGAGCCTCATCGGTACCGAGGCGCCCCTGACAACGTATTGGTGCGTCGAGTGGGTGCCTGAGGCCGGCGTTGTTCGATTCGGCACCTATGGCCGCGGCATCTGGGACTGTGCGCTCCCTGATCCTTCAGGCGTCGCAGAAGGGGAAGGCGCGCATCCGAGCAGCCTGGCAAGGGCATCGCGTCTGGTGCTGGATCTATCCCCAAACCCAGCACATGATGAGCTAGCCATTCGCTTCAGAACGACATCCCCAGGGAAGGTGGATCTGCAGCTCTTCGACGTCTCCGGCCGCCGCCTGGCAAGTCTGGCCGACGGCATGTTTGCGCCGGGAGATCACGAGGTCTCGTGCAACCTCGCCAAATACCGTCTGGAACCAGGCATCTACCTGGCCCGCCTTTCAAGCCCAGACGGCGTCTCGGTGCGCAAGCTGCAAGTGCGGTAATGAATGTCTCCGGTTTAGAAAAGAGCCGTATCCCGCGGAGTGCTTTCAGCGGATCAACACCACGCGAGTGCTGGCGGTGGTTCTGCCGGCCGCCAACCGAATCCAGTAGGTGCCTGGTGGGGCCGGGCGGCCGCTCTGGTTGGCTCCATCCCAGGCAATCATCTGGCGGGCCTGCTCG
>JAGMDA010000060.1 GCA_023128935.1 Candidatus Eiseniibacteriota bacterium
GCACGAACTCCTCGTGGATACAGTCGGTGTGATCAAACTCCCCAGCCATGCAGCCCTGGGAATAGCCGATGTTATAGGTGTGACCGATGCCGTCGGCTGTGAAGGAGGGGATGTCACCGATCGAGACCTTGCAGTTGTAGCTGGAATTCGAATGCCCCAGATGGTGGGCCATGTGGCACCCACCGTTCATTTCGTTGATGTAGTCGGAACCACTCCAGCTGCCACTCATTTCGTAGAAGGTGTCAGTGTCCCAATACAGGGGGACACCTGCGGTCGTGTAACCCCAGGTGCTGGCACCCAGCCGAATTTCCTCCATGTACATCTCGCCCCAGGTGAGTTCCCAGAGGTACTCGCCGTAGAAGGAGGCTGTCTCGGCCTCGTCTACAACCGGTTCCCTTTCATAGCGTATAAGCTTGTTGATGAAGTTCTGCGCCTGGGTGCTGTTGTCCGAGCAGACGCGGCCGACGTGGATATCCGGAATCAGATCTTCTTCGCCGACTTCGCCCCAGCGGTCGTCATCGTCGTCATTCCACGTCCCGTCAAGGCCGCCGTAGTAGAGCTCGCAGCAAAGGTCGTTCGTCTCCATCGGGTTGCCTTCGTCGATGATGTAGCAGTAGCAGTCTCGGTCGGGGATGACATCGATGTCTCCGCCAAAGAGGATGTACTCGCTGTTCCAATTCTGATAGGCATCAATGATAAAGTTGCGCACCTGCTCCTGCGGGTCCCTACCGGTATATGCCGCGTAGATCGCGGGGACCGTGACTATCTCTGCGGGAAGGCCCTTGCTCGTGCGATCGTCAGCGAGAGCCTGGTACACGGGCGCCAGCGTTTCACTGGTGATGATGACGTAGACGCGCGTTTCTGCCGGGTCTACAAGGCCCCGTGGCTGGGTGGGGGCGCGCTGGATCTGGCCACTGAGATAGGCCGCTTCGTAGCTGTCGGCCAGCTCTGGATTCTCGACATTCCGCCGGAGCCAGCTACGTGTGGATGCATCGGTCCGATACATCCGTGCCGAATTAGCCAGCGCTTGCTCGCTGGGTGCCGTGGAGATCTCCAGTCTGAGATTCGCGGTGAATTCCACCGCCCCTATCGCCAGTCTGGCGCGCAATGGGAAGAGGTTGACGTAGGCTATGCTGTGGCCGCGGTAGCGTTGCACCGTGATGAACTCGCCCGGCTCTGCCGGGAAAAGGGATGCGGAAGCGTAGATCTCTTCCTTCGGCTCAGTCGGCGGGAACGGCCCCTCCATAGACAGGGGGTGTTCCGACTGCGCCGGAGCCGGCAGATGGTGGGCAACTAGCGGCGTTGATTCGGGCACCACGCGAACCGTGACGATCTCCTCACCAGGCGGTAGGAGGATCCGGGCGGAGTAGACCGGCAAGAGCGGCTCGCCCGGATGCCCGATCGTGCGTGCTCCCTCCAATTGTGGGATCTCGAAATCCTCTCCAAGCTGGGAGCGGTTCCAGAGCGGTTCCGCGAAGCTGAAGTCATAGGTAAGCTCCGTGGCATTAGTGGCGGTAAAGGCAGCGGGGCCGTAGATGAGTGCGGCCCAGAGCACCGCCGTCCTGATAATCTTGGTTCCCCTCGACATTGTGTGGCCTCCATGAAGGTATTACAGCGGCCCGGATGAAGATGAACTGACCTGAAACAGCATGCTGAGACATGCCGGACAAAGACAGCGAACTCCCTTACATTCTAGCATATGGAGCGCTGAGCCCGGAGCGTTTTCCATGCCCACAAGACCTGACGTCACCCCAGGCCTCTCCCCCCTAATGGTTACCTAGGCGGAGCCTCGTGAGTAGCTCGGGGTAGCAGAGAGCCGGCCAGAAGTCCGGTACTAGTTGAGGCGGTCGGATCGATGATCAACAACCAAATCCCTGGAGTGCTGTTCGGCCGGACGCAGAAGTGCTAGGGAAGCCGTCTGCATATGCAGGTAATTGGCCCCGCGGATCGGGGCGATCTCTCCCGCCGTGAAGAATCCTGCTATGGGGACGCGATAGCCGAGTGCTTGCTGGATCTGTCGCAGAGGGACGCTGAGCCTCCCGCGATCTCCGCCCATGCGGGGCCAGCTGCCAAAGAGGAAGCCACCAGAGGCTGGCTTATCCACGGCCTGTGGGAGAAGCAGCATCTGCAGGTCCTCGATAAGGGTGTCGTCCCAGACGTGGAACCGGATTGTGTTTCCCTCGCTGACCTCTCCGGCGAGTGAAATTGTTCCCTCCTGCTGGTCCACTGCCACGACCGGGCGGATCAGGAAGTCGCCGCGCCCGAAGCCATCGCTGGGGTTCTGGACTGCCTGCCCGAACATGAGCCCTTCTTGAAGGAGATGTTGATCGTCGCTGGGAAGCGTGGAGACCATGTCCTGAAGTGCATCCATGGCAGGCACTCCGTTCAGTTCCAGGACAACATTGCCATTGGCCTTTGTGACCTTGAACAGCTGGCCAACAGGTCTGCATCCCTGTGAGACGAGGATGTCGGCGCGGACGTTGCCCGCAAGGGCCACGCCGATCAAGCCGGATCGATAGCGTTTGCCGTCGAGAACGAGGACATTGGCCCCCGGTCGCCTGGCGCCGCTCGAGAGACCTCCCAGAACCGGGAGGTGAGGCGCGAGTGTGTTGAGCGATTCGAGGATCTCTGCGATCGGGGTTGTGAAGGGGTCCGCCAACAGGACCATGAGCTTCGGATCGGGCATTCCGTCAAGTAGGACTTGCCAGTTCTCCAGGCAGACGGGGCTGTCCTCGAAATCCTCCAGATCCATTCGGATGGGTGCGAGAACCACATTGGGTAGAAACGCTGCCTGGACCACCATGGCAGGCCTCTCGATCGAACGCAAGGCCGGGTGGAAAACCCCGGCAGCAGTGGTGCCAAGGATGAGGGCCTCCGGCCAGGCCTCCATGAAGACCTCCGCGACGCGCTCTGCAGCCCGGGCGTGGCTTGGCGTCGCAAAGAAGAAGACCAGGTCGGGTGATTGGTCGTGCAGAAACTGCGAGCCAATCCCGCCCACGATCTCTGCAGCTGCCCTGAGAGAGTGGCGTTGGCGTGATGCAACCGAGATGAACTGCATTCAATTTGTCTCCATTGATGTCTTTTCGCGCTCTCGGGCATTGTGCCCGGAGAGGTCTTCGTTTGTCCAGACAGTCCTTTTCGCCCGGTTTAGGCCCGGGGTGTCGTGGGGGACGACCAAAGGGCGCTAGCGCACGACAAGCATCTTCTTCACAAGTGAGCTGTCATCCACCTCTAGCCGGTAGAAATAGACGCCAGAGGGAACCGGCCGGCCACGGTTGTCTATCCCGGTCCAGCCGACAGCATGGTTTCCACCCGCAAATTGTCCCTTGAGCAGGGTTCGCACAAGATGGCCGTCGACATCGTAGACCTGCAGAGCCACGGGCCTGGGCTCCTTGAGCTGGAACCGAATCGTCGTCCCGCTGCTCAGTGGGTTGGGCTGGTTCTGGCTCAGCACCACACGGATGGGTTCCGGAGCGCCCGGGAGGGGAACGTGAGCAGCGCCGGGTGCCTGGGTCGTGAACTTGACCGCTAACCCACCCGAGTAGGATGCAGCAGTAGGTGGCCTCTGATTGAAATAGTTGAATGTAATGCCGGTTGTGTGCTGTTCATCCTGAATTCCCGAGGTGCTATACATCTGTTCTGTGTCGTTGTTGTGGATCGTCTCATACTGGAACAAGATGATGCCATCGCCAGTCCGTGTGGGGTAATAGCTGGGATCGTACAGGATGACCTCGAAGCTCTCGGTGGAGTTGCTGTACCTGTTCCTCACGTTATCCCAGGCGACTACATAGCGCCCGCCAAGTTCATCATGCCAGTCATAGACCTTGCCAGTGCCAGACTGGTACAGGTTGTCCCAGAAGGGGGCGATCATGTACTCGGGCCCTCCCGCGGACGGCAGATACCAATTGCGGTAGTTGTCCAGATAGGTTGAACCCATGGCTATCCATCCATTGGAGCAGATGGTCACGCGCGTGAAGGTCTCGCCATAGAACTGGAACGGAAATGGCAGGTCCACGGTTTTCGAATCGTCCTGATTCCAGCCGTAGTCATTCAAGCCGACGGAAGTCCCGGGTCCTCCCGCGGACGGATTGATATCGATCCAGCTATAGGTGGGAGCTTCCGGGTAGGTGGTGTCAGTTTGGTCGAAGGCCAGGTAGCCATAGTCATCGGGCCCGGTCGGATCGTGGGAGTCCGCCTGGCCTACTTCGAGCGTGAAGTGGACCGTGTCTCGTACACCGTCGCTGAACCTGAGTGCGATGCGGAGGTTCGCCCGCCCCCCGGGGACGCAATTGCCGGGAGAACTCACGCCAAAGGGGTCGCTGGCATTCGAAGCGGATCCCTCGGGAGGAATGCCGCCCACCGCATAGGTTGCATAAGGATCGGTGACCTGCACCGAGTAGTTATCCGAGATTAGGATGGCCTCGATGGGACCATCCGCCGCATAGAAGCTGGGGTTCTCGATGGTGACACTGATCGTGCCCACATCGCCGGGATCCAAACTGGTGCCCACGCCGATCAGCTCGTGGGATGCATAGACCAGTTCGGGGCCGGTTACAGGAAGATCCACCACGGAGTGCCACGACAGGAGGGCGGATTCAGCAACCAGATCAAAGTGGACCACATGGTCGACAGGGCAACCTCCATAGATCCTAAAGATCACAGGAGAGGGCGTAGCGACATGATACCCGGGAAGGATGGTTCCGTATGGGAATGGGCCACCATCGATCAACCCGATGTAGGGATCATCACACGAGACGGTGAGGGTGACATCCATCGCGGCCTGGGAGCCGTAGTTCTTCAGTGTAATTCCGAGCCCAATTGTCTCGCCCGGATTGATCTGGCCGTCGCCGTTGCCCTGGCTGGGGGGAGTGCTGTCGTCGTCGATAACGCAATCCTCCAGCCCGATGAAGACCGGCACCTCGCCGATCTCGAAGGTGCTCTGGTAAGGGTAAAGATTGTGTCCGGTCACTGTGATCTGCACAGTGCCAGGCACGCTGGCGTCAATCGGTATGTCCACAGTGCCAGTTTCATCGGCATAACCACCAATGGCGATCTCTTCTCCGGGACCCCCTCCCTCCCTGTAGAGGTAAACCCAGGCGCCCTCAACCGGCTCCTCCAAGCCGTCCTTCCACACAACCACAGTGACTACATTTGCGCCCACCGAAACAGTGTTGGGATAGTACACGAGAAGCGGTGCCGGGTACCCGGTCCACATCTCCGTGGCGGGATCGCCCATTAGGCTGTTCCAATAGCAATACCGGCCGGCCTGACTGTATTGGTAGGCGGCATAATTGCTGATCATCTCCATCTTGCCTCGCGCCTGCGCAGGCCCGAGCTGGTAGTGATCCTCCCAGAAGAGTCCATAGGCCATTCCGCTGTAGAAGCAGTTGTTGAACCTAGTGTGCGTACCTAGCGTTGCAGTGGCGACACTCCCGATGCCGCCTGCGGGGCCATATGTCAAGCTTCCGGCGCGCAGCCACGCTTCGTTGATCGATGTCCCACTGGCAAACGAACCCGTTCCACAGGTGAGGTTGAGTGCGAAGGGCAGCCTTTCGCCATTGTTGAGCGAGTAGATGTCCCCGTTGTCCCAGCCACTCATGCCCCAGTAACCCCGGTATCCGAAGTAGGACTTGCCCGCATTGATACTGCTGCGGATCTGGTACTCAAAGGGGGACGACCAGATCGTGTCGATCTGTGCATAGCCTAAGTAGCGAAGCTTTTCTTTTACCCATTGCTGAATCTGGATGCACGTGATTCCTGAATAGCTGGGATCACCCACGAGACAGGCACCCGAGAACCAGTTGGGATCTGTGATGTACGGGTCGCTTTCGTAGCCGACGATCTTGTCCACTATGATCTCGAGCTGGTCATAGGACTCTGCGGAGAGCCGGCCGATGAATGCGTCGGGTACCAGATCGCTGCCCTCTAGCTCGACATACCCGTGGTCGCCCTCTCCGTGGTAGTTGCTGTGGTTCTCGTAGAAGGTCGGCAGGGAAAATGAGCCGCCGACATCACCCACGAGGGTGATGTAATCAGGAGGATTTTCGGAGTTGTACAGATTGAGGATCCAGTTCTTGATTGAGGTCGTGCTGGTGCCCGTCTGCGCGGTCGTCGCATGTGTGACCTTGTAGCCCATCCTCGTGCGCCACTCAATGAGTGGCTGCAGGCGAGCAGTTACCGTGCTGTTGTCGCGTGCGATGATAAGCCAGTGTCCAAGATGGCGTGACTCTTCCACGGAGCGGCCCTGCAGTGCGGACGAGCTGTTCACGATGAGCGATCCGTAGAGCTTGTCGAATGCTGCGGTTCGGGGAATCGGGTCGCGCTGTTTCTCGTTGCGCAGGTCCCGACTCGTGAGGTCGAGGGTTACTTCTACACGGCTTGCCACACGGATCTTCCCCTGGACGGGGTTATAGCTCACGGGATGGAAGGTAATGGGCACGATGCGCAGATCCCGCATGATGGATGGTTCGCCCACTGATACGACATCATTCCCGAGGAACTCGTCCCTGCTGTAGAACTCCTCGCTCAGTTCAAAGGTCTCACCTTCAGGGTCCTGCATAGGGAGCAGGTGGAATCCGCTGAAGCTTTCATTCTCTGTCGAGACCACACGCGCAACAACGCCCGCCTGATCCGGGATGGCAACAAAGCGCGTGAAAGTAGGCAACGAAGCTTCCCCTGTTTCTCCCTGCAGTACCCCGCCCGCGATTGCCACGGTTTGAAAAACCTCGCTGTCCAGGTCGTAGGAGTGCACTTCCAGGGTCGGGAGTTCGAACGCGAGATGAATCTGATCCTGATCGGAGGAGAAGACCTCGATCACCGGCCTCTCTGCGGATGTGCCGTCGCGTAGCAGCAGTGTTGTAGAGCCATAGGACATCCCTGTTGCCAGACAGAGTGTCAGGATTGCCGCAAGAAGGGGCAGGCTTGCTTTCGCGCTGAGGGATTCGAACTTCATGTTTCCTCCAAAGAGGTGCGTATCCTATCCGCACCAGTGCAGGATGACATCCTCTTCTGCACAGAGCAAAAAACCAAAATCAGTATACCACGAAACCTGTGTCGATTGTGCAGTGAAGATATGCTCCTGCAATCAGATAAGCCAATGCTAT
Source organism: Candidatus Eiseniibacteriota bacterium (assembly GCA_023128935.1). Classification (GTDB taxonomy): domain Bacteria; phylum Eisenbacteria; class RBG-16-71-46; order CAIMUX01; family WJJG01; genus DAOVQB01. Next base: position 7,104 of record JAGMDA010000060.1, read on the forward strand.
CGGGATCTGGCTTTGATCATGCTACCAGGTGGCTTTCCTCAGGCTATCAGGATCTGGCCCTCATCATCCTATTAGGATGTGGCGTTCGTCATGCTATCAGGGTTTGCCGCTCGAGATGACTCCCCAGCTCGAGGATTCCCACTCAGCATCGGCGGAGCGCCCCGCTATGTCCTTTCCCTGGGAGGCAGTTTCGGGAGTGCCCGCGAAGGCCTGGCCTTCAGATCCGGCATACTAGCATGGAATTTGCGAATTTGTTTCATTGCCTCTCGCAGGCTCCGCTCCAGCTGGGGATCGCGCTGGGCGGCATAGTCCTGTGGGCGGAATTCGACCTCGATGTCTGGATCCGTGCCGTAGTTCTCCACGCCCCAGCCGACATCCTTGAACCAGAAGGAGAACTCGGGTTGAGATGTGATGGTGCCGTCGACGAGGCGATGGCGAGGGTAAATGCCGATCACGCCGCCCCAAGTGCGCTTGCCAATCAAGGGGCCCAGTCCATAGAGTTTCCAGCAGTGACTGAAGATGTCCCCGTCAGAGCCGGCCCACTCATCGGTGAGTGCCACCATGGGGCCGTATGGCGCCTCGGTCGGGTAGGGCTCAGGTTGCCCGTAGCGGGAGACGTCGTAGCCGACCCGCTTGCGGAGTAGCTTGTCGAGGAGCAGCTGCGAGACATGGCCGCCGCCGTTGTGCCGGACGTCGATGATCAGGCCCGGGCGATCGAGTTCGGCCAGAAAATAGCGATGGAACTCCGAGTAGCCCAGCGGTCCCATATTGGGGATATGGACGTAGCCAACCTTTCCGCCACTCTGGTCATGGACCCAAGAGCGGTTCTGCTCCACCCAGTTGCGGTAGCGTAGCGCATACTCCGATCGAAGCGTCTTTAGCGTGACTGTCCGGCTCCGGGCTCTGACGGTCTTCCCATGCCGTGCGCCTTTGATCGGCCTCTGAGGATCGGAGATTGTGAGCCAGATCTCCTGATCCGCCTGATGGACCAGGCATTCCATCGGGGAGAGATCCGGACCGATTTCGCGCCCATTAACGGCGTGAATCACAGTGTCGGAGCGGATCCTGAGCCCGGGAGCAGCCAGAGGCGAGGCCTGTTTGGAATCCCAGGAATCGCCTTGCGGAATGTGCGCTACCCGCCAGACCCGCTCGGTCTCATCGTAGGCCAGATCGGCCCCCAGCTTGCCGACCGGATAGCTCGGTGAGGAGCGATAGTCCCCGCCGAACTCGTAGGCATGCGATGTGCCGAGTTCACCCTGCATTTCCCAGAGGAGGTCGGAGAGTTCGCCGCGCGTCGAGAGGCGATCCACAAGGGGCAGGTAGCGCTTGTAAATCTTGATCCAGTCTACTTTTGACAGGTCGGGCACCCAGAACTGATCGCGCTGGAGGCGCCAGGCCTCCGTGACCATCTGACGCCACTCGTCGGCTGGAGAGACTGAGCACCGGATCCGGGCAAGATCGATCCAGCCACTGCGCCGCCCGGTCTCGTCGCCCGAGGGGAGTTTCCCGGGTTCTGTGCTCGCCAGGACCGCACGCAGCTTGTGTCCGGCGCGATAGACCAGCGTCTTCCCGTCTGCCGTGATGCGAAAGTCGGAGATGGCGCTTGCGAAGGTGCCCGGTTTCAACTCGCTCAGATCATACACCTCGATCGAGGCTTTTGCGGGGGGGTCGGCATTGACCCAGTGATGTCCCAGGCTGCCCTCGATCGGCTGGGAGCGCACAAAGACCTTTCCGGGGATGGCATGAAGGCGATCGTAGCGCCCCTCGGGGACGGGGAAGGCCAGGATGCGGTCACCAATGCCCTCGAAATCGATCCGCGTGGGTTTCTGGCCTTTCTCCTTCTTTTTCGGCCCGGGGGTGGCCGCGGCGATCGCGTCAGCCGCCTCCTCGATTTCCCAGGGATTGGCCCCGTGGGTCTTCTCCCGCTTCTTGCCGCCGAGCGGACGGGGGCGGGGCAGGAAGGGCGATGGCTCATCCCCACGCAACGTGACGAGGTAGGGTTGGACCCCGCGCGGGAAGGCCAGGTTGAACTGGATCAGGTCATAGACCGGATTGTAGGTCCGCAGTGATAGGAAGTAGAGGTACTTGCCATCCGGGTCAAAGCACGGCTCGAAATCCATGAAGTCGCCTGAGGTGATCTGGTGTGTGCGGCCGGTATCCGCATTGGCAAGGCGAATCGCGATGTTCCGCCTGCCCGTGGCGAACCCGTAGGCCAAGTGATGGGCATCGGGGGACCATGAAAGCCCCGCGATCCGGTCGTGGCTGCTCTTGTCAATGAGTTGGGCCTTCTTGCGGGTCAGGTCAACGATGAAGAGTTCCTGGCGCTGGTTCGTGATGGCAATGCGGTCTGGGGGAGTGGGCAGCTTGCGGCTTTTGGGTCTCTTTTTTGCCCCGCGGCGTTTCTTCTCCGACTTCGAGGGCTCGGAAGGATGGGGAGCGACGACCAGCGTCAGGATCCGGCCCAGGTCACAGCCCACGTCAATCTTCTCGGCGCCCTTGTCCGGCGTGAAAACCTCGATCTGCTCCTCGCCATCCTCGTCGGTCAGCGCCACGATCCTCTTGCCGTCGGCGAGCCAGCGCCCCAGTCGATGACGACCCCGCCATGGAGTGCCGAACTCCGTAACCGGGCCCTCCCAGAGACCCATGGCTGCCTGTCTTCCGCGGACGGTTGCCAGGATGGAGTGGCCCCGGGGATGAGGGTCATAGTCCTCCAGCCCATGGGCGCCGCTCACGAACTTCCGCTGCCGCTGGGAGCGGGGCGTGCGGATCTCGATCGGGACGGGGCGTGTCTCATTCGTTTTAGCGTCGAAGAGATGGATGTCGGCGCCGGCGTGATAGACGATGCGGCGGCCATCGGTGGAGGGAAAACGGGCGTAGAACTCCTCATGATCGGTATGTCGCCGAATGTCACTGCCCCTGGGTCGGCAGGAGTAGAGATTGCCGATCCCTTCGTGGTCGGAGATGAAGTAGATTCGTTTCCCAATCCACATCGGGGAGGCGAAATTTCCATTCAGGCCCTTCAGGATCTGGCGGAAGTTCCCGTCGCCCCGAAGATCGACCCAGATCGTTCCCACCGTGCCGCCGCGATAACGCTTCCAGCGGGCAGGATCGCCGCCGTTGCGCGCGATGGCCACGCCCGCTCCACCTGGCTCCAGCGTGATGGCTCGCGCGGGTCCGACATTGAGTGATCGCATCGGTCGGCCGTCTAGGGCAACGGCATAGAGATGGTGGTCAGCGAGGAAGGCGCGGCCGCTGTCACTGGCGATCAGCACCTCCGCTGCATCGGCAGACCAACCGAGGGTGAGGATGGAGCTGCCCAGGTAGGTCAGTCTCTGCGCCTCCCCGCCGTTGGCGGCGACAACATAGGCCTCTGCCCCCCCCTCATCAAAGCCGGTGAATGCGATCCACTGCCCGTCAGGTGATAGGACCGGGCGGGTGACGGCGGCGCTGCTGACCGTCAAGCGGCGTGCGACTCCGCCTTCAGTGCCAACGGTCCAGAGATCATCGTCGCTGCAGAAGATGATCTGGTCGCCGCAGATCGTTGGGAAGCGGTAGTAGCCCTGAAGGAGGCCTTGGCTGTTGCCTGGCACTCTTCTACTGGTGATCTTATTTGCGGCAACCTTGCGGAGGCGTACGGCCCCCTTCACCGCGATGCGCCCTTTGTTCCTGCGCGTGCGTCGTGGCATGCATTCCTCCCTGCCCCGCAGTCCTCGCGCCCGGCATGTGTCTACATGCCCTCGCGGCGAGGCTTGGTGAGGAATCTAGTTCAGGACACCCTCGAGTGACAAGTGCCTATGCTAGCGAGAAGGACGTCTACGCCAGCGAGATAGGCGTCTACACTAGCGAGAAAGACGTCTACACTAGCGGTAGAGAGCCTTAATCCTACCCCAGCTCGTCGCGGGCGTTGCTGTCGGGACGCAGGGGTTCGGATCACAGGTGGTCCATTCGGGAAACCAATCGCCACCGGCCTGTTCACAGACCCACTGCGTGGTGATCGAACAGTCGGGGCCGATGCAGCATACGCCAAGCACGGCGCACGGATTCGGCTCGCAGCTGGTCAGATCCGGATGCCAGAGGCCTCCCATCGCGAGACAGTTGTCCTCAAGCTGGATCGAGCAGTCGCTGCCGACGCAGCAAACTGCGAAGCAGGGATTCGGATCGCAGACCGTACCCTCGCCAAGCCACTCACCGCCACCCTGCTCACAGATAGACTGGCTGGTGAACGAGCAGTTGCCGCCCACGCAGCACGCGCCATAAGCGGGGCAGGGGTTCGGATCGCAGCTGGTTAGATCCGGATGCCAGGTACCTCCCATCGCGGAGCAGATATTCTCAAGCTGGATCGAGCAGTCGCCGGCGACGCAGCAAACTGCGGGGCAGGGATTCGGATCGCAGACCGTACCCTCGCCAAGCCACTCACCGCCACCCTGTTCACAGCCAGCCTGGCCCATGACCCAGCAGTTGCCGTCCATGCAGCATGCGCCAAGAGCGATGCAGGGGTTCGGATCGCAGCTGGTCAGATCCGGATGCCAGGTGCCTCCCATCGCAAGGCAGTCACCCTCAAGCTGGATCGAGCAGTTGCTGTCAATGCAGCAAACCGCGGGGCAGGGGTTCGGATCGCAGCTGGTCAGATCCGGATACCAGTCACCACCCGCGGCCGAACACTCATCCTCGAGTGTGATCGAGCAGAAGCCAGCCTCACAACACACCGCGGGGCAAGGGTTCGGGTTGCAGGTCGTACCCTCGCCAATCCACTCACCGCCAGTCTGCTCACAAGTCGACTGGTTGGTGATCGAGCAGTTGCCGCCGACGCAGCAAGCGCCGTAGATGATGCACGGATTGGGCTCACAGGAAGTCAAATCCTCGTACCAAACACCACCGGCGTCCATGCATAGCTCGAATGTGATGATTTGGCATTCCTCGCCGATACAGCACACGCGCTCGGGGTGGGTGGGCCAGACGTGGATTCCATCCATGTCGACACCCATGCCACCGAGGTGGGCATCGTACTTCATAGGCACGGGGAGGCAGTTGCCCAAGCCACCGAAGGGCACGGCTATCGACGGATCCGGAATCAGCGCCATGACGCCCGGATCACCATAACCGTATGCATAGCCGCCGAAGAAATAGACAGGTACAAAGTTGCCTGTCCAGGGTTGGCCCGTGACAACAAAAGCGGTTCCTTCCATTGGGCCGGGCCATCCGGCCGAGGGGATCTCAAGGCCACCCATCGGCGGGAAGCAGGGACCGGAGAAGAAGAACTCAAAGATGCCGGAGTAACCCGTCTCGAATTCATCGAAACCGAACTGGGCACCGCACCACTCTTTGTCGTCCTCCGGGAACGCGGCAAGAATGAACCAGTTGGCCAGCTGTAAGGTGCCACCGGTATCAATGCGGGTGATCAGTTCTTCTGGGCTCGTAATCGCGTACATGAAGTAGTCCTGGCATAAGGTGCCGGGATCCTCACTGTACTGAAGCTCCGGTACATAGTGTGTGATCAGCGCACATCCGCTCAAGTCATCTGGGGTGGCGCTCGCCCCTGCGACGACCAATCCCAGCAGCGCCAAAGCAAAAGGTGCTCTCCTCATTGGATTGCCCTCCTTTGTAATGCATCCCATAGCAATGCATCCCATAGGAATGCGTCCGATAACCACATGAATCCAGCAAACTGCCCTAGCGGTAGAGAGCTTTAATCGTACCCCAGCTCGTGGAACCGGCTGGAGTCGGGCAGGGGTTCGGGGTGCAGGTAGTCCAATCGGGATACCAGTCCCAACCGGACTGCAGGCACTCTTGCTCAAGCATGATGTGGCAGGCACACCCCTCGCAGCACACCGCCGGACAGGGGTTCGGCTCGCAGACGGTGCCCTCGCCAAGCCACTCACCGCCACCCTGCTCACAAACCGACTGGGTGGTGATCACGCAATTGCCACCGACGCAGCAAGCGCCGAGGATGAGGCATGGATTGGGCGGTCCGCAGTCAGGCGGACCCGCCATCCAGACACCACCTTGGTCCTCGCAGTCCCATTGTGTGAACATATTGACGCAGTCCTCGCCGAAGCAGCATACGCCCGGCTGCGGGACATAGAGGGGCTCGACGTAGGTCCCGGGCATATCGACGCCCATGCCACCGAGCATGGCATCGTACATGCCCGGCACGGGTAGGCAATTGCCCAAACCACCGAAGGGATTGACCACCGTTGGATCCGGAATTAGCTGCATGATGCCCGGGTCACCATAGCCATACGCATAGCCGCCGAAGTAGTACAGAGGAACATAGTTGCCCGTCCAGGGATCACCTGTGACAACCAGTGCGGTTCCTTCCAGCGGGCCAGGCCATCCAGCGGATGGGATCTCAAGACCACCCGTGGGAGGATAGCAAGCATCGCTAAAGTCGAAAGTCACCAGGCCATCCTGGAAAGTGTCGAAGCCGAACTGGCACCCGCACCACTCCTTGTCATCCTCCATGAACGCGGCAAGGATGAACCAGTTGATGCAGGCCACACTGCCGGTGTCGATGCGATTGATCTGCTCTTCAGCAGACGAAATCGCATAGGCCGCGTATTCTGGGCACAGGTTGATCCCGTCCCCGACCGTGTACTGCAGCTGTGGCACCTGGTGCGTGATCAGCGCGCAGCCGCACAGATCATCCGGGGTGGCGCTGGCCCCTCCGACAATAAAGGCGAGTAGCGCCAGAGTAAGAAGCACTCTCTTCATTGGGTTGACCTCCTTGAATTGCATGTCTTTACCACTGATGCAAAAGAACTCCGGGAAGCTACCCACTCCCTTTCGGAAGCCTTCCCCTCTCCCAACAACCCCACCCAAGAGCTGAGGATACCGGACCTGGTGCCTTTTCATTAGGGCCTCCCGCCTCATGGGCTGCACCCAAGAGGCGAACTCCCTTGTGAACCCTCATGGCACCGCTATGGGGCTCAGGAGAAGTATAGCATGCGGGCGGCCGCATTCAAGCAAAAACTTTCATTCACATATAGCTAAGCTAATTGCTCAGATCGGCGTAATCGCATATTTGTTGCAACGCCGCGCCCGCTCGGACTTGGGATGCCAAGCCACTGGATCTGCTCGGAATTACTGATTTGGCAGGAAGTTAGGCTGATATCTCCTGGCGTGACGTGAGTACGCCTCTTGTTCTGGAGCAGACAGTTTACTTCTTTGGAGGCGTGGCTGGCTTTCCCTCGACAATAATCGCCTTTTCCACATAGTCGAGCTTGGGAAACTCCTTCTTGAGGTAGGTGTTGCCCTCTTTTTGGATGCGGCCCTGTTCGGGACCTCGCCCGCGCGGAGCGCCCTCCCCATAGCCCGCATAGAGATCGTCAACCACATCCATCCCCTCGATCACCTTGCCGAAGGGGGAGAAACCCATGCCGTCGAGGCGGGAGTTATCCTTAAAGTTGATAAAGAACTGCGTCGTCCGCGTATTCGGACCGGAAGTTGCGAAGGAAACGTAGCCACGCTTGTTGCTCTCCTTGACAGGATCGTCAGGGATCTGTGCGGTCCGCCAGAGAGCGGCGAGTTTTGGATCGCCGCTGATGCCTATCTGGGCCATGAAATTATCGATGATCCGGAAGAATCGGCACTCGTTGTAGAAGCCGTTCCTGACGAGGTTGTAGAAACGGTCGGCGCCGTTGGGCGACCAATCGCGGTGAACTTCGAAGATGAAATCGCCCTGCGACGTTTCAAACTTCGCCCGAAAAACCTTCGGAGCCTGTTGCTTCATGGCCTCACTCTGGGGGTTGAGCAAAGGGGCTTCCTCCTTGGTTTCCTCGGCGGCGGATCTATCGATCAGGGGCATGGAAAAGGTGAGGATCATCATGCCCAGGATGCATGTGACAAACCGTCTCATCGTGTCTATTCCTCCTCTTCTGAGGGTGATGTTCGGGAGCATTGCTGCCAGTTCAAACCCACGGGAGCATAGCAGAGCACTCCGGCACTGGGAACGGAAAAGGCTCGCTGCACGCAGCGTACCCTGTCTGCAATATCTGGCCTCCTTGACGAGAGTGATAGCTAAATGATCGGCGGCCTCGCACTCCGCGCGAGGCCGCCGCTTTCAGTTCAGCAAACTCTTCCCAGATCAGACCGGGACCCTCACCTTACTCATACAGGGCCTTGATGGCTCCCCAAGTCGTGCTTTCCACCGGGCTCGGACTCGCGCCGCAGGTGTAGAGCACGATATTGACAACATAGGGATTGCCGGCGCCCACCCAATCGTACGGTTGTGCCGTTGCATAGCCGCCGCCACTTCCCCAGCAGAAGTCGAACGCGGCGGGAGTACCGGGGAGGCTATCGACGTTCTCGATCGTCACAACAGCCCCGCCAGGCACGTTCGTGAAGCTGCCATGGCTCGAGTAATTCCAGTTCTGGAGATCGCCCGAGGAGACGGCCAGAGGATCGTTGAACACCGGGTGGCCAGGCTCCATGATGCTGACGACATTCGCGCCCTGGCCGATGTAGTGCCCGAATCCGCCGGGCCAGGTGATCTGCTCATTGGCCAGGCCGAAGTAGGCTGCCACGCTAAGCAGCATGCATCCGCCGGAGTTCATGTAGTCCTCAAAGCGGGTCCTGTTGGCGTCGAGTGTCCAATAGAACGCATCGGGCTGATTGGAGGAGATGATCACCTTGTCAAACGGGGAGAGATCCACTGTGGCCATGGCGCCGGAGTTGTAAACCGTGTAGGAGACGCCGTACGTCTGGAGAACCTGTGCCACGGCATTGGAGCCCCACGGGAGCTGGTCCATGAAAATGGCCACGTTCGAGGGGTTGTCACCAACAAAGGAATATGGATCCACAGGTATTGGTGTCCCCTGTTCTTCGCCTGAAGATGCGTAGACGGGCCCTGCAATCAAAGCCAGCAAGACCAGCATTAGCAATGTTGTTCTCATCATGGACTCCTTTCATTTCACATGGCTTGGGAGGGACAGGTCACATGGCTTGGGCGGCACAGAAATCAATCCCGGTAGGGATTTCCTCCCCAATCCCAAAGATGCCCTATAACCCAAGCTAGTTCCCTGTCACAACCTCACGGACGCATAACGCTGCTATACGAGGCATTTTAATCGCCTGCACCCCTTTGTGTCAAGCAGATATGCAAGCCCCAGCTCCACCATCAGGCCTAGCAATGGCCAGTTGGTTTTGGGGCTGCTTCTGCTGTCTTCTGGGTATGGCCCGCAGATAAAGGAGGAACAGGACAATTGTGTGCAGGGGCAGACTATACGGTCATCCACCCGATCTACCCGCATGCCGGCTAGGATCAGAATCACAGAGGCAGCAGCCGCCAGGGCAAAGCCGCTGGCGGGTGAACGCAACGCCCCGCACAGACACTCCAGGGGGGATTGGCCTGTTGTGCACAGTTGGGCTATATTCCTGGATCGTTGCTTCCATCAACGGATGGTGTCTCAGTTTGGGAATGAGTGCATATATGAGAGTCAATCCCAAAGTTAGTTGAAA
>JAGMDA010000600.1 GCA_023128935.1 Candidatus Eiseniibacteriota bacterium
GTCGACTTCGTAGATTTTGTGCAGCAGCCGCGCCCAGCTCGCCTGCGGACGACGATATGCATCCTCTCCCTCCGGGGCTTCTGTGCCTGGGTCGCACCCGATCCCCGATGGCACCGCGTTCTCCTCCTCTTTCCCCGCAGTCTGCATCGGCTTGCGTTTGGGGTTCGAGTAGGCGCCGTAGTAGCGTACGGCACCACCATGACGTCGATCCTCGGACGCATCAGACTGGGATCGCTTGAATTGACCAGTTTAACGTCATACACTTTGCCCTACTCATCCCAGACCGCTTTCGAACCAACCAGATGCAGGATCTGGGACTCGACAACACCATGATCGGTCATCGCCCACGCCCATAAGACGATAGCAAGTTTCTTCGGATATGTTTCATTATATGTTTCATTAGGATGATCCTCCTGATATCGCTCGATGAGTGCGTCCGCCATCTTCTGACCAACCTCGCATGCTTCTCCTGTCGGCACCGCTTGCGGGTTCATCGAGTAGAATTTTCTCCCGGTGGGAAGCGTGTCCGGGTCTCTTATCGGATCGTCTGCCGAAGACGGCGGGATATATCCACAGTCGAACCCATCAAGTGTCCGGTTCACCTCGATCGTGCAGTTTGCGATGTCATCTGAGAATCCAGTCGCATTGTTCAGGTATGCTGTGAGATTGTCGCTTGACTGGTTGAGCACAACCATCTGCGCTTCTGTGACATGTGTGCCATTGAAAACCTCCTCGATGAGCTGCATGGTGCAGTTATCCAGCTTCGATTCGTTCGCTACCTGTCTGGAATTGGGGTAGCCCTCATATCCGATCATGCGTGCAACCTCTTCCTTGTACCCGTCGCGGAGCATCGTGATTATGAGCGATGCTTTCGGTTCGCCCTCCGGAGGCTCGCCGAACGTGTGCAAGCCATAAGGCATTAAATCGGTCTTCAGGTCGTAGAGATACCCTTCAAGTTCCACGACGACATCATAGAACACAACATTTGTGAGGTTGGTCAGACTGACATTGAGGTCGTCGTCGAGATGCAGTTCCTCACATTCCGATGTGATCGTCTCCTTGCACGCCTCCTTAACGGCAGCATCGCCACGAGAAGCCAGATAGTCCGATGTTGTCTCCAGGAGGTTTGTATAATTCCCGTAGAGCCCTGCAGCAACGATCGGAGGCGTCATGTGCGTAATAATCGTTGCGCTTCCCCGGCGCTTTGCCTGCGTTCCTTCCGCGATGTTGTCCACGATGTACGGGTAGATCACAGGCATGTCCTGGATCAGGATTGCGGGCCAACAGTACCGGCTCGACAACGCGGACTCCTTCCCGGGAAGCCACTCCTGTGTTCGGTGTTTACCAAAGTGCATGATTGCATCAGCACCGAACCCACCGGATTCCTGCTCCTGCTTAAGCCAGAAGTAGAACGCGATGTACTGGTGGTGCGGCGGAATGTCCTTGTTGTGATACAGCACAGTGTTGTTCTGGAGCCAGCCACGCGTAGGCTGTGGCGTAAGAATCACGTTTCCGAAGGAGAGGTTCGGGATCACGAAATACTCTTCTCCTGTTGTCTCATTGTCCCAGGTCATGATCTCTCCGGGCGGCTCGCCCCACCGCTCGTTGACTTCTTTCTGGCGCTCGCTCTCGAGTTTGCCGAACCATCCGAGATACGTTTCGACGGGGATCAGGGTTGCTGTTCCGGAAGGAAGGAGTCTTTCAAGTTCGCCTGGTGCCCATGTCCCGATGTTCGTTCCGTTTAATGTCATCATCCTGATAATCTCGGTCTCGTTCGGTATCTCGCCTTTTACCGAGTATCCTGACCGGTTCATGGCGTCCATTTCAGGGAGTCCCACCTGAAAGCCGAGATCGAGAATCTAGATCCCGTGACTCGTCTCGTTCTGCCACTCGGCTGGCGCCATGTAGTACAAGCGAAGCGCACGCATCACGGGCACGTTCAGCGTCTCAAGGTCACTGACTCCAGATCTCCTGACATAGCCTAGCCCGATCCTGTTACACTTTCGGCCCCATGAACGGCGAAACGGAGCACTAGGTCAGAGCCGGGGAACTTTGCATTGAGCGCGTTGAGCTGCGCGGATAGATGAGCCAACACCTGTGTCCGATGGGGTGCGGCCTGGGCTTGGAGTGTGACCCGCAGCTCGCCGTCCTTCACCTCGAGATCACCCGAACTGTTAAGGAATGTACGAACCATCTCGCGGCTCTCGTGGTGCCACCGCGGGTAGGCCGGGCGGAAGAGCTCGCGCAGGGCGCTCTCTGCGCGGTGTGCCGACATCCGAAACACATGGATCAGACGGCGGGTCCCGGCATGCACCTTCTTCGGCGACTTTCCCTTGAGGGCTTTTGCCAATGGCACCTTCGCCGGTACTTGCTTGAGCCGTGCCTCCAGCTTATCAACCAGAGACTGCTGTTGACTGATCTTCTGGCCCAGCCGCCCGTTGGCAGTCTTGAATCCGCGCATCGTCGGCCGTGAGGACTCCCGATTGTGAAGGGCTTCGGCACCATACGCCGCGGTCAGCTTCTCCAGCTCACGCCGCTGACATTTGAGTTCCTTGCGCAGTGCGGTCCGCCTCGGATTTACCACCATTTGCTCCGCGTCCGCATCTTCCATTAGATACGTCACTAGACCGTCAAAGTCTCTGTTCTGCACCATGTACTTCAGGAAGTTCTCCTGTCCCCAGCGGCTGAACATGCGGTGGGCGAGTTCCACCGTGCTCGTCTCGCGATCGTTCGTCACTACGTGCGTCTGTTTCCCCGTCGCGGCCGTGTGGCGCGTCACCTGACGCAAGGCAAGGCGCTTGCGCTGCTGGGAAGGGCCGTAATCGATGTAGATCGATGTGTCGGCTAGATCGTAGCTCACCGTCTTGCCGCCTGAGTTTATCTTGTGCTCTTTGAACGCACTTGCCGCCAGACGCGGAAGCTTCTTGCCACGGCTCGCCTTGCGGTAGGTCACGAATCGCACCCCATCGATCTCGCACAGATCCGCAAACAGAGTGGGACTCCAGCCCTCCCGGTCAAAGACCAATGTAATGACCCGACACTCTCCCGCAGCGCGCAACTCCACGAGCGTCTCGCGCAACACCGAGACCATTCCTGGGCGCGCACGCCCCGAGAACACCAGCAGTGGATCGCCGTTCGCATCGTTTACCCAGTAGTCCAGCACTGAAGGCATTGATATCCGCAACCGCGTGACATGATGCTTCTTGATCTTCTGCTTTCCTGAATACACCGATACGTGCCCATCCACGTAAACCCATAGCAAATCATCGGTCAATCGCGACAGGTGGCGCCTCATCTGGGCCCGGGCGAAAGCCAGGGCGCGCTCCGGCAAGGCCAACTCCCGGATCCTGCGCCGCAGCGTCTTTATCTCCGGTGCGCGGTCCAGACCCAGGACCTGCCCCAACACTGACGGGACATATCGCTTGAGGTTCTCCGGCCGGTTGATGCCACGTAGAAAGCAGATGAGCAAGGTCAACACCACGTTGCGCAACCCGTAGAATGCGGTTCCGAAACTATCGAACGTACGCATCGCGTCCACGAACACCCCGTGGCTTACCAGCACAGGAAGTGCAAGAAGAACGCCAAGTCCTTCCACACCTTGCGCTGTCTGGAACAACGGCGCTGCGTCCTCGATCATGCCCTGGCGTGCCAAGAAACGATCCACGGTCCGCTCCGTCGGGTCACTGTCCAGCGTATGTGCAACGGGGACCTCAGTATCGCCAGATGTAGCGAGCGCCGAAGCAGCACTGTCGTCCAGCTCCGCCTCGCTCTGTTCCTCAGCAGTTGCCGGGGATGCGTTGCCGGTACTGGCCACCCCTTCGTTCCGCAACTGCTTCTCCGCGGGAGCTTCGTGGTCCTCGGCCGTGACAGGAGACGCTCCGCACAGCTCCGTTTGCTCCGATTTCTTCTCCGTGTAGCCCACGCGCTTGAGAACCAGGCGGATGCTGCCCTCCGACAATCCCAGACGCCCCGCAATCTCGGTGTTCGACTCGCCGGACTCCTTGCGCCTGAGAATGACCTGCTCTCTGCGCCCTCCCGTGACACGGGGGCCCTTCGGCCCAAGCTTCTTCGGTACCAGGGCTGGCACACCCTGCGCCCGATACTTCTCGACCAGGCGATGCATGGTCATCCGCGTCACTCCGAATGCCTTGGCGGTGGCTGTCTTGCTCGCCGCTTTCGACTCCACAAGTTGAATCATGGCGAGTCGCTTCGCGGCGATGTCGTCGGTGTCGTAGGAGAAAACCACTTCTCCTTTGACAAACACGACGGCGCAACCGTCTGTCTGTCGCAGGACGCAACGCTCGTTGATCGCGATGCGATCATCCTGCAGCGGCTTGGTGAGCTCGGTTTGGTGTGCCTTCATGCGTGTATCTTTACCATCCATGAGAGTGCCTGTCAAGGATTTCCGTAACATACACTATTACGTCACTTAGCGTTGCGGATCGCACTGGAAACACCGAACTACAGCTCGGATAACGCACCTGCGGGGATCTGACGGAAGCGCGGAAAGTCGCTCCAAATGCTACTTTGGCGATCCGAGACAAATCACACCGGCTCACCGCCGACTGCTGATCGCCTGCTAGATACCAAGGGCTATGTCAGGAGATCTGGAGTCCGGGGGCGGGCGCGAGGTAACAACAAGATATGGGGGGTAACTGGAGTCAATTAAATACCCAGGTATGCTGATTATGCCCCATGCTGAGAGAAGTGGGCGGCGATTTCGGAGGCAACGAGGGACGCCCCTTTTTCAGTGAAATGGAAGGCGTCATAGAAGTACTCGAAACTGTGCGGCACTCGCGCGGCAAGATCAAAGCACTCCACCTGCTCCTCGTTGCAGATCCGCATTAACGCCTGATTGATTCTACTCAGCAGCCTTGCCGTGGCAGCCGCCGAGATCTGATGTTTCCTCTTGCGGATCCAATACTGCCGGTCGCTGATGCCAGCCCAGTATTCATTGTCCTCAAATAGCGTAGGTTGGGTTAGGAATACCAGGCGAGTATCGCACTCCCGCGCGATGCTGATGATGCTGCGGATGTTCCTCTGGTATTCAGCGAACGCTTTGTGCTCCATGTCTCCGGGCACTTCATTGACGGCGGCGTCCAGCTCTTGAGGTATATAGTTCCCGTGCCCCATCCTTCTAACCACGGTCACATCATCGAAAACGATCCTCTTCCAGAGGTAGAGAATCTGTAGAAGCCGGCTATGTTCATATAGACGTATTGGCAAGCTTCGGTTGCTGATTCGCTCAATGAACCGGTTGTCATACCTGTTGCCGCTCGCCGCTGACCATAGGTCATTGGCGCCGACCAACAAGACGACAGCGTCAGGCCGCAGACGCTGGACGACCTTTTTCATCATCAGGCGATGGCCCAAGGATGAATGACCATCGAGACCGGCGTTTCCGACCCATACGTTCGGCTCAATGTCTCTGAGATGTTCTTGCAGCAGGTGGGGCCATGTCTTCTGGTCATCCAGGTAGAAGCACTGCGTGGTACTGCCACCGACGGCAATAATCGTGTAGCACTTGTCCCAGTTCGCGGGTGGGTCGTCCCCTCTCATCCCCCACCGATTTGCCGTATGCCACGCAGGACATGACAAGCCTCGCAGATCCGGGTACAGCTTCAGTTTTTTATATGGCCTCAAGTCGAAGTAGGGACCAAACACGGGCATAGGGGAGATGACGCGGATGATGACTTCCAGGATCACGAGCGAGACTGCTGTCGAGATCAGCAGTAATGCGAAGTTCACACCGAAGCCTCTGAACCTGCCCATTGCCATGCCCTCATTCCTTGGAGACTGCTGCTTCTCGAGACTCCCGATTCTGATGGGGAACCTAGCGGATCGACCCGCCAGATTCTCTCACGCTCTAGGTGTAACCCGGGAGGGACACAACACCTGTCGCGCGGGTCCTCCGGGGTTCGTGTTCCAACAAGATGGAATATCTGAATTGCGACTTGATTGCGCCCCAGGTTCCTTGTTAGACCGGCACGGGTGGGCCATAGCGAATATCGGTGTTGTGAAAGGTAAGGTGCCTATTCCCACCCTGAGACCCGAGATGCTGGAAGCCTCTCTGATCCGTATCCTGAGCTCCGGCCTCCGCACACCTCTATCCTTCAGCCGGCAGTATCCCGCGCTCATCGAGCCGCCGTCAAGCAGCTGATCTGGTTCCTCCCCGCGAAACTCGTCCCCGGGGAATGCGGATCTGGAATAGTGAACACTACTTAGCCTGAAGTTCCCGCGTTCGTAGTCACGTAACCAACGGAAAGTATCACGGATGCGGCGATTATGGCCTCCGATATGTAGGCATGTAAATGATTGCGGCATGCTCCTTTTCTTGTTGACAGGCACCGCTATGAGATGATATTCGGGTAGGCATGTACATCGCCACCGTCCCCAACCGCAACTCGCCGCCGGCGATCCTGCTTCGCGAGAGCTATCGCGAAGGGGGCAAGGTCAAGACGCGCACGCTGGCAAATCTCTCCAAGCTGCCGCCGCACGCCATTGCGCCCCTGCGTCGCCTCCTCAATGGCGAGGAGCTCGTCTCGGTCAATGAGGCCTTCGAAATCGTGGAAGACGGTTCCCTGGCCCACGGCCATGTCGAGGCCGTGCTGACGGCGATGAGGCGGTTGGGCTTTTCCCATCTGGTCGCCTCGCGGCCCTCCCGGGAGCGTGATCTGATCATGGCCATGGTTGCCTCACGCATCCTGGAACCACAATCAAAGCTGGCCACGACGTTGTGGTGGGCGGATACGACGTTGCCCGAGATCTTGGGCGTGGGGGACGCCGATGAAGACGAGCTCTACGAAGCCATGGACTGGCTGCTCGAACGACAGGGCTGCATTGAGAAGAAGTTGGCAGCCCGCCATCTGGACAACGACGGCTTGGCGCTCTATGACCTGACGTCGAGTTACTTCGAAGGCGTGACGTGTCCGTTGGCTGCCTTCGGGCATAACCGCGATGGCAAGAAAGGGAAACTCCAGGTCAACTATGGTTTGCTGACCAACGAGCAAGGGATCCCTGTGGCGGTATCGGTCTTCAAGGGCAACACGGGCGATCCCAAGACCCTACTGCCCCAGGTCGAGAAGGTGCAGAAGGAGTTTGGGATCGAACAGTTCGTGCTGGTCGGCGACCGGGGGATGCTCACGCAGAAGCAGATCCTTGCATTGCGAGATATCGAGGGTATTGACTGGATCGGTGCGCTGCGTCCTGAGGCAATCAGGAAGCTCATCCAGGACGGTGCTATCCAGATGGGGTTATTCGACGAGCGCAACCTATTCGAGCTGGAGCATTCCGATTTTCCTGACGAGCGGCTGATTGCCTGCCGCAATACCGAGCTGGCCCAGAGGAGAGCCGAGAAGCGCAAGAGCTTGCTCGAGGCAACCGCCCAGGAGCTCGACAAGGTAGGCCGGATGGTCCGGCGGGGGCGGCTGCACGGGAAGCAGGCCATCGGCGCGCGGGTGCGTGGCATTCTCAAGAAGTACAGGATCGGCAAGTACTACAGGCTCGATATCCGGGACGACGGGTTCGACTACGAAGTCGATGAGAAGGCGATCGCCGCCACGGTGACAGCACGGTCCAAAGGAAATCCAGAGCGGGTCAAGACGGAGCTCTCAAGGTACAAGGGACATATCGGATCCATCGCCAAGCAGTTAGAGAGGATCCGCCGGAGTGTCGAGCGGGGGCAACTGCACGGCCAGGACGAGATCGGCGTGCGCGTCGGCAAGGTCATCAACAAGTACAAGGTTGGCAAACACTTCGAACTCGACATTCGCAACGATGCGTTCGACTACGAGATTGACCAAGACAAAGTCAACGCCGAGGCTGCGCTCGACGGCATCTACGTAGTGCGAACCAGCCTGCCCCAGGCGCGGATGGATGCCGATGAGACGGTTCGCAGCTACAAGCTACTCAGCCAGGCCGAACGCGCGTTTCGCTCCTTCAAGACGGTGGACCTGATGGTGCGCCCCATCCGTCATCGTCTCGAGAACCGGGTCCGAGCTCACATCTTCCTGTGCATGCTCGCCTACTACGTCCAGTGGCACATGATGGAAGCGTGGCGCCCGCTGCTCTATGCCGATGAGGATCAAAAGGCAAAAGCCTCTCGCGACCCAGTAGCGCCTGCCAAGCGTTCGGAGGCGGCGATGCGCAAGGTTCACACCAAGCGGCTCGAGGACGGCTCTCGCGTCCACTCCTTCCGCAGCCTGCTCAAGCATCTCGGCGCCATGGTTCGCAACACGTGCCGCTGTCTTGGCGTGGGACCACAGGCGCCCACCTTTACGATGGACACCAGGCCAAACCGCAGGCAGCAGAAGGCGTTCGACTTACTCAAGACCATCGGCCTGTAGGCAGAAGCGCCACACCCGATATCGCCGTAACCAACGGAGACAACAGGGAATGTATGTGCTTTGACAGGGGGAACTTCAGACTAATCCAGGGGGATGCAGGTCTGATCGACCCGAGTTCTTACCTCCTATGTCATCATGCGAGGTCGGTTCCCGGCGTTGTTACCGGCTTGAGCAAGTACGAGAGAACAAGTACAGTTGGGCACTTAGATCGGACTTAGGGGGCCTGGGTCATGATGGCAGAAGTTCACGCCGAGTACCTCGCTACTCCAAGATTTCGCGACACCTTTCTCGGTTGAACTGAACAAAATCACGGCTAGAGCGATAATTGATGATTCGTGCCGGAACGCCGACGGCGACGGCGTTTTCTGGAAGATCCTTGGTGACAACTGCATTGGCGCCCACGGCGACGTGATTACCGATCGAGATGCGTCCAAAGATCTTCGCGCCGGGCGCGATATAGACGAAATCCCCAATCGTCGGAAGTCCCCACTTGTCACCGCGTCCTGCGTAGCCCACCGTTACCTCATGACTGATGCTTGTGATCTTGCCGATACGCATATGACCGCCTAGAAATATGTTGCCGAAGTGGCCGATGTAGAAACCAGGTCCGATGTCGATTTCCGGTTCGATATGGATACCAGTGAGGGATTCGACCATCAATTGCATCAGACACCCCACGGGTTTCAAAAGCAGGCGAAGGGGGCAGAATTGACACTCGACGTTGACCCAACGCCGGAAGCGATAGACCACGATGGCCCAGATCCCCTGGGTTGTGATGATCAGCCTGAGCTTAGTACAGAGAGAACACTGGGTGGTGCTGTCGTTTGGGTAGAAGTATCTTGACAGGTCCACCCTCAGGTACTTCAACTGCATGGCAGTCCCCTGGGAAATTTGTCAAGGGCATTGTCGGCGGATCCTATACGGCAGAAGTCGTGCCCCCTTTGGCCTAATTATAGGCCATCGCTTCCAGTTGGTCGGTTGGCTGGTGTATCGAGTATCCCTCAACATGCTTCTATCCGTGCCGACCAAATCGCCGAGCACCTGATTCTCCATTCGCCAGTGGCGTGAGACGAACCGGTTGATGAGAACGCCCAATCTAGGATAACGGTCCCGTGGATCGTGACCCGCCCTAATCACGGGCGCCCTCACCAACCGGAATCCTGAAGTCAACCTTGCCCCTGCGCTTCAGTCGTTCAGTCATACTCCTCATACTCTACTGAATCTATGCGGTCTTCAGTTGCGCTCCAGCGGGTACCTCTGCGTACTCCACATAGCGCCACAGGGTGATCAGGAGCCAGCGTGCCATGGCGACGATCCCGATGCGCCGCATCCGCGGACCACCCCCAGCGAACCGCTCCCGGTACCATTGACCGAGCTGACTCTGTTGCTGGTAGCGCCACCATCCCCAGTCGATCTCCACGATCATCCAGCGCACCAGCCCATTGCCTGCCTTGTCGATCCCCTGCTCCCGGGCGGTGCCCCCACTGTTGTAGGGTGTCGGTGCCAAACCGGCCAGCGATGCCACCTCCCGACGGTTGGCGAAATTGCGCCAGCCGAAGAACTCTATCACGAAGACCCACGCACTCTGTAGCCCGATCCCACAGAGCTGCATCATTAAGAAGATCTTGGCCAACGCTTCCGTGGCTTGTTCCTTGACCATCTTCCGGCGCAACGCCTCCAGCTCCCACACTTTCATTGAGCCCGGTTCAGGCGGGCGGCTGGCGCAGAAGATCGGCGTCGGAGACCCCTGCGAGGAAGGCCAGGGAGCTTGAATCGATGGCCCGCCCGTCTGCTGCCAGGGCCACCAGATGGGTTTCCTGGGAGCGGACCAGGTAGCCCGCCGACGTCAGGTTCCCGCAGAGTGGATCCCCCACCACCAGAGCGGTCACCTCGGCTGCTGGGCTGGTCCAGGCCGCGGCGGCCAGCAGCCTGGCGAGGTCGGCGGTAGGTGCAAAGAGGTCTATGATCCGTTCGCATGCCGGCTCGCGTCGGGTGACCAGTACGCCCGTCGCCGTTTCCTCAGCCGTGATCTC
>JAGMDA010000601.1 GCA_023128935.1 Candidatus Eiseniibacteriota bacterium
TGGATGCAGCCAACACGCGCAGCATCGCGAGTCATTTCCTCAAGTATAGCGGCCCCGACTTTAGCAGTCTAGAGACCTGGCCTAAAACCCAGCCGTTTCGGAAGTGGCGGGATGGGCAAGGGGGTCATCGCGGTGGCTGATTGACGACAACGCGGTAGATCGAGCCCGCCTTTACGAATTCATACGTGTCGCGCAGAAAATCGGGGCAGTAGCCTGCCGCAGGCGTAACTACGTAGATTGCTGTTTCGTCCCTAATCAACTCAGCCACGGAATTCGCATTGAATGCGGGTGCGTGAGGGCTTTTGTCAAATGACGACACGATGCGAACGTCGGGTCGGATCCCTTGTACCTCCTGGGCGTAAAGGAGCGTATGCACATCTGTGGGAAACGCATAGATGACGGCACCCTCTTCAACACGGAGGAGAGCGTCCTTGGCGAACCTCTCAGCGCTCAAGCAATTCATCTTCCATGGCTTGAGGAAGTACGCATACTCATCGCGATAGGGACGTTGCCGCCTCTGACCGAGTGGCGGGTACGCCTTTCTTGCTACCGACGGGGCGATCGAATATATCGGTATCGGAAGCAGTGCAACGACCAGCACTATGATAGCTAGTGCCTTGCTTTTGTGGCGGCGAAGAAACAGATCCGCCCCGAAACCAATGAGGAGCGCAGCAAAGCAGTAGAAAGGGAGGAAGAACGCATATCTATCAGCCACTGTATAGCGAAAGGCGAAGAGGAAATACAGGCCGGACAATGCAAATACCACATTCGCGAAAGCCCGCGTCGCTGTGGACTTCCACAAGAAGCGCAGACCGACGAAGAAGAATATGAAGTTAGGAGTAGGGAAATTCAATATGACGAGGAGGATGTTCTCCAGTGCGGTTCCGAGCGAGATGGAAGTATTGATTACCTCATGTCGCCAGATGCCTCCGAACAGCGCAGATCCCAGTGTCGCCGGCACGTCGTGGGACCGAAGGATATCAGCGACAATAAGATAGGCGTATGGAGATACGCCGAACAGCCAGAACAGGACGGTGATCCCGAGCTGCGCTGGGCTAATTTTATTGCGGCGAAGCAAGCTCAGGACGAAAACGGCATAGCAGGCGAGATCGAACACGCCCCACATGTGATTGGCTATGGCGAGGCCGTTCAGAAGGCCGAGTAAGTAGAGGTATTTCACCCGGCGGGTGCGAATGTATTGCAGGAGGAAAAGCAGCTGGCCCAACATCTGGGCGGCATAGAGGGTGTAGACTTCAGCAATCACGGCGTGCTGCCAGAAGGTCCACGAGACGGCTAGCGTGGCTGCGCTGAGGATGGCCGGCAACCACCTATTGAGCCAGAGCCGCATGATCAGAAAGAGGTTGGCAACTGCAAGCGCAGCGAAGACGGCCGAGAGGAGGTTGATACGATAGGCCAGCTCCCCAATAGGTATCTGCTTGAAGACGATGCCAAACAAGATGTACAGGGGATGTGAGAGTGCAAGTCCCAGCTTGCCCTCAAGGTCATTGTGGAAGATGCGATAGACGAAGAGCGCGCTGTCTTGCCAGAGACAACCTGGCGCGCAAGTGAGAATGTAGAGTGCACCGGAAACCACCACGACAGCGGTGTACGCCAGGCAAGGCGCGTTCAGGAATCCAGATCTCAATGCCGCGGTCCTCCTTCCAGAAGCCTGCAGCCGCTGTCAATGGGGGTAGTGATTCACCAAGACAAATCGATTTCATAAGATAGCGGATCGATCCATGAGGGGGGTAGATAAACATGGCGCCCTCAGACATGTTGGCCTGACCCAGCCAGACTGCGTTGCGACTCGATTTGCGCAACTGCGGCCCCTCCCCAGCGATTCCGCAATTGACCCTCCGAGCCCCTCCGCTAACCCCTGGCTCGCAAGGGCCGAAATATGTTACAATAAGATGCTGGCTGTTAGGCCCACGGATGTGGAAAACCTGTTGGGATTAAGCCGCAACGTGCGGGATCGGCCGAGCTCGGGCTTGACAAGGAAGCGGCAATCTGAGAAATATCGTCCGCTGGCTGGAGTGGCGTTCTTGGAGCCTGGGGAGATTGTCTGGCCATAAACGGGATCCCGAGGATAGTAGGCCGCATTTCGGGTGTGCCGTAACTGTCTACAGAAAAGGACATTAGAAGTTTCTCCTTTCCAGAGACGAGATACGGCGGTAGGAATAGCCTCTGCGCTCGCGAAACGAGGAAATCGTTCCACGGCGGTAGGCTGTGAATCCCCCGGGATCCGGAGGTGTGGGGTGGAGGATTGTGGAAAACACCAAGAAGTTTTCCACGCCCGCGGCGAAGTCTGTGGATAGTTTCGCTGCAGGGAAGGATTCGAGGCAAGGAAGGACATGGCGAATCCGGTAGTTACGACGCAAAACAGAGAACGGGCCCAGGCGATAGCTCCCCGCAGGGATGGCAATGCGAAAGGGAGGGGCCAGACGCAGGCAAGGGCGCAGGCAACCGTAAAAGGCAGCCCTGTGGCCCGGATTCGAGAGCCCATCCGTGTGCAGATCGATCGTGCGGTTGATTGTGGCGATCTTGAAGTCCTAGTGGCTTCTCTTGTGGCTGTGGCCCGTCGCCGCTCTGAAGCCGAGGTGGAGTCCCTCAAGTCCTACCTGTTTAAATGTCTGCTGCGGAAGTTGACTGATCACGTGGAGCGCCGACGGCTCTGGAACTGGACCCGGCTGAGTGCTGCACGTCCCGAGTCCGAAGCTCGGGAGATGGCCTGCGTGCTTCTGGATGCCTTCTGGAAAGACCACCGGAAGGAGGTCGAGCGCCTAACCCTCAACCTGGCGCGAGACGAGGACGTGGATGTCCGGCAGTATGCAGCTGGCACCATGGCCCGCATCATTCGTGGGAACTTCCGACAACGTTTCAAGCATCTGCAGGTATGGAGCCGGCATCCCGACCCCTCCGTGCGCCGACAGGTCATTATCGCGACCGTCGGGGTTGCGGATCCAGAGCATCCCGAACGGGCGAAGCCGCTTCTGGACCTCCTGGAGCCCCATCTGGCGGACCGGGATCCATATGTACGCCGGAACCTAGGCCCCTTCGCACTGGGGCAGGGACTGCTCCGAGCCTATCCAGACGCGACACTGGCACGGTTCCAGCAATGGATCCGCTCCGACGATGAGATCGTGCGCTGGAATCTTGCGATGGGGCTCGCGACTGCGGTGAGGCTATCGGAGTGGGAGGCCGCGCTCGAGGTGCTCAGGGTACTTGCTGCTGATAACCGCAGATTTGTCTGGGGTGCGGCCTCAGCGGCGCTTGGCAACCTAGTGAGCCATCGCGCCAGAGAAGTTGCACCGGTTCTGCGGCGGTGGATGTCGGATCCGCAGCTGCGCGTCTCAGTCGTTTCTGCCCTGCGGAGTGCGCAGGGCTAGACGTTTGTAAGGGCGCGCGCGAGCCCTAAGGCAATACTAACTGGCGCGCCCTACCCGGCATCCCGGTGCGGTGGTCAATGCACGCCGCGGGCGAATGCAGTGCGCCCACCATGGACGTGAGTTCGTGGATGAAATCCCCCTGAAACAGTCCCCTCTGCCTTGACAGAGCATTTGCTGTGACTAAGACTAGCAGCTGAGCCGAGCTGCCTGAGAGGCTGCCTCTTGATCCTCTATCGGGCGAGTATGCGTGTTCGTGTTGAATCTCATTCAGGAGATCAGATGAGGATACCATCAAGTACATTAGGTTATCTCCGTTTTGTCCTCCACCAGGAGACCGACGGGATCCTCATGGCCAGGAAGCGGCCGGCCGCACTCCCCCTGCCGATTCCCGAAGTCCGGGAGGTTAAGGCGCTGCTGCAGGTCCTTGTTGGGCTGGGTGTCGAGAAGGTGCGACTTGCTGGCGACGATCCGGCGCTCCGCGAGGATCTTGGCGCGATCGTGGAGATGGTAGCTGGCATTGACGGCGTCCGCGAGGTTGCGATGACCACACGCGGCCTTGATCTGGCAGGACGCTTGAATACCCTCGCAAAGCGCGGGTTGAAGGCCGTCAACTTCGATGTCGAGACGCTGTCTGCAGCGAGATACGAAGCCCTTGCTGGTGCTGGGCAATTGAAGGATGTACAAGCGGCTATCGACACGTCCATCTCGCTGGGCCTCAAGGTCAAGTTGAATGTCGTGCTCGAGCGGGGGGTGAATGACGACGAGATCGTTCAATGGGTGGCACTCACACGCGACCAGCCGGTGCAAGTGCGGTTCATTGAGTGGAATTGCCGCACTGACAGGATTGCTCCTCCGGGTCGATTCATCTCCACGCGCGAGACGATGGCAGCGATCAAGGCGCCGCTGATCCCCCGAGAATCCTCGTTCCTCGACGGGCCGGCTCTGGTTTACGGGATCCCGGAGCATCGGGGCACGATCGGCTTCATCCCGAATGTCACTGAACACTTCTGCAGCACCTGCGGGAGGATTGGATTGACCGACTCGGGCGAGATCCTGAGCTGCATTTTTGGGCGCGGCCTGAACTTGATCAAGCACCTGCGCTCACCTGGTGGCGTGACCAGCGTAGCTGCTTTTGTTGATCGTGTGATCCGGCGCAAGCTCCTCCTCGCCTCGAAGATGGGCGATTTCCCCAGCGCGTCGGTGCAAACCCAGATGACCCATGCGATCCAACTCCCCGGCTGAGGCGCCCCGTGAGATTGCTGCAGATCGTGGGCCGGAAGAAGTCTGGGAAAACAGGCCTTACAGAGCGTCTCATTCCGTTGCTGCGCAAGCGTGGGCTGCGGATCGGCACCGTGAAGCATAGCAGTCATCCCCATCCCCTCGACCGCCCGGGTAGCGATTCCGAGCGCCACCGGAAGGCGGGGTCGGAAACAACGATGGTGATCACGGCGGCGTCCGTAGCGCTGCATTTCCCTGTTCCGGATGAGGATCTTGAAGTCCATGCCCTTGTGGGACGGTTTCTAGGGTCTCTCGACCTAGTGCTCATTGAAGGGTGGGCCCGGCTGGGGGAGGCAAAGATCGAGGTCATTCCATCGGATCGGGAAGGGCGGCCGCGGGAGCCGGTGCACCTGGATTCCGGTGAGCTTCTAGCGGTCGTGCTATCGCCGAGATTGAGAAGCTCGCCGGAGGTTCTCTCTCAAGTGGGCGTCCGCCTGCATGGCGGCCACGCCGGGCAACTGGAAGATGGATCGCCCCGGGACGCCCAAAGAGGGGTTCCCGGCTTCTATTGGGAGGACGCTCAAGGCGTGGCCGATCTCGTGGTCCGCTGGTACGAAGACGCGCTCTAATGTCCTGCAACGGGGCGCTTGCTGCGGATGCGGGCGCCTCGAGCCACAAGCTCGCGCGCAATGCCTGCACCCAGGCCCGCACTTGCTCCCGTCACGATTGCCCTTCTGCCGGTCAGTGATGGCATGCTTGCCCTCCATCGGGATATCGTGATTTCCAGGTGGGCTTCCAGGGTCATTTGCCGGGCGATCCGGATTCGCGTGAGAGTGGCTTATGGCCTCACAACGAAATTCATCAATCTGTTGGGGACGTAGATCAGCTTGATGATCTCTTTACCCTCGATCTGTCTGGCGACCCTTGCGTCCGTCATGGCGGCCTGCTGCACTTCATCCTGGGAAGCGCCCCGGCGCATGATTACTGTTCCGCGCAGCTTGCCCATTACCTGCACGGCGATCTCAACTGAATCCTCGATCGTTAGCTCCGGGGCATACTGCGGCCAGCGGGCGTCGAA
>JAGMDA010000602.1 GCA_023128935.1 Candidatus Eiseniibacteriota bacterium
GCAAAGGGTGCAAGGAGCGTGGCAAATGCATCCAGTGCGAAATCGTCCAAGGCGGTGGCACTACGCATCTCGCTGAGCAGCTCCATCAGCGCCGCGATGGCCGTGTTGTAATTGAGATGTTCGATATCTCCACCTACCTTTTTGATGGTCTGGTGGAGTTTTACAGCGGTTTTCTTGTCCAATGTCCCGCGCTGGGGGCGAATTGTTGTCTGCGCGCCCTGGCCACGCACCCTCCCTCCGCGCTCCGTTTCGTCTGCACCGCGCTCCGTCGCGCCTGCGTAGAGCTTGTGCGCGCGCTCCAGGAAACGGTGGATCCCCACGATGCCCGCGTCGCGGAAATCGCCGCCTTCAGTGTAGGGTCCGAGGAACATCAGGTACATCCGCAGCGTGTCGGCACCGTACTGCTCAACGTACTGGTCGGGGTTGATGACATTCCCATGGCTCTTGGACATCTTGGCCCCTTCTTTAACAAGGAGGCCGTGAGCACGGAACTTGGTAAAGGGTTCGTCAAATTCGGTTAGCCCCATGTCCTTGAAGGCCATGCAGAGGAAGCGCGTGTACATGAGGTGCAGCACCGCATGCTCGTTGCCTCCGATGTAGAAGCTGACTGGCAGCCACTTCCGAGTGAGCTCTGGATCCCAGGCGAGCTTGTCATTGTCTGAGGATGCGTAGCGCAAGAAGTACCAAGCCGAGTCCAGGAAATTGTCACTGACGTCCGCATCCCGATGGGCAGACGCACCACACTGCGGGCAGCTCGTCTCGTAGAAGGGCTTGAATCTCTCGAGCGGCTTGCCGCCGGGCGTGTCTGGGCGGAAATCATCGACCTCCGGCAGCAATACAGGCAGTTGATCCTCGGGGACGGGAACGATTCCGCATTGCTCGCAATGGATCATCGGAATTGGCGGACCCCAGTACCGCTGGCGTGAGATGCACCAATCCCGAAGGCGGTACTGGACAGCGGCCTTACCCAACCCCCGTTTCTCTAGGTCGGCGGTTACCTTCGCCAAGCACTCCTGAGACGTCGTTCCATCGTAGGCGCCCGAGTTGATCATCACGCCCTCTCCCGTGAAGGCTCCGCCTTCGGGAGGATCTCCGTCGCTGGGCCTGATGACCGGAATGATCGGAAGGCCGAACTTCGTGGCAAACTCGTAGTCGCGCTCATCGTGGGCCGGTACGGCCATGATTGCCCCGGTGCCGTATTCGATCAACACATAGTCCGACACCCAGATGGGGACAGGCTCCCCGTTGACGGGATTGATCGCATTGGCTTCCAAGGCAACACCGGTTTTCTCCCGCGTGGCATCGGCACGTTCGGTTGCTCTCATCCGTATGGCGGTCTCGCAGTAGGCCAGCACCTGTTCCCTCTGCGCAGCGCCAACCAACTCCTTGATCAGCGGGTGTTCGGGTGCCATGACCATATATGTGGCGCCATAGAGGGTATCGGGGCGCGTTGTGTAGACGCGCAAGGAGTCGTCGCGGCCCTCGAGGCGGAAATCGACATCGGCTCCTTCGCTCCGGCCGATCCAGTTGCGCTGGGCCGTCTTTGTGGTTTCCGACCAGTCGATCGTCTTGAGGTGATCCAGCAGGCGCTGGGCATAAGCGGTGATCTTGAAGAACCACTGTTCCAGGTGCTTGCGCTCT
Source organism: Candidatus Eiseniibacteriota bacterium (assembly GCA_023128935.1). Classification (GTDB taxonomy): domain Bacteria; phylum Eisenbacteria; class RBG-16-71-46; order CAIMUX01; family WJJG01; genus DAOVQB01. The sequence goes on from JAGMDA010000602.1 coordinate 1,642, forward strand.
ACCTGTGTGTTGGGATGACGTTCACACATCCCGTCGATCACCTGTTCGTTGGAGATGACAGTGTGACACTCAGGACACCAGTTAACCGGGGCCGTGGCGCGGTAAGCCAAGTTATGTTTGTACAGCTGGAGGAAGATCCACTGCGTCCAGCGATAGTATGCAGGATCAGTGGTTTGGCATTCGTGCGACCAATCCAGCATGAAACCCATCATGCGCAGCTGGCGGCGGAAATTTCCCACGTTTTGCGGGATCAGCTTCGATGGGTGCGTATTGACCTTCAGCGCATAGTTCTCAGAGTGGATGCCGAAGGCGTCGAATCCCATGGGCTCGAATACACTGTGGCCCAGGAGACGCCTATAGCGGCCCTGGATGTCAGCGCCCGTGAAGGCATAGACATTCCCAATGTGCAATCCCTCTGCCGAAGGATAGGGGAACATCATGAGGAGATAGAATGGATTGCCAGCCCGCTGCAAATCGGGCTCGTTCGTCTTTTGCTGTACCCAACGCTTCTGCCATTTTGATTCAATGCGCTTTGCGTCATAGTGTTCGAAGGGCATGCCAGGGATCTCCGCTCAAGGCCGTCTTTGCCACCTGTTGGATTTCTCGTGGGTGGGAGTTTACCCAACTTCGGAGACCGGACACAAGAGACCTTACTGGATTAACCGGCGTCTGATGGCCTTGCCGGGCAAGCGGTCTTGCCGTCTATACCCGGCCCACGGCGCGCTTCAGGTTCTCGAAGTAGCGATAGGGCACAGGGAGCTCGCCTAGGCGAATCTGGGGTTTAGAGCTCCCGTGGTAGTCAGAACCCCCAGTCTTGACCATGCCGAGTCGCGCAGCCAGGTCTTCGTAGTGCCGGATAAGGGTGCCGAGTTGATCGCCGGTGATTGTGTTGCTCATGGTCTGGAAGTAGGGCTTGTTCCGGTGGTATGTGTAAATCGTCTCCAGGGCGCCCACGCCTGCTTGCGAGCAGAGTTCGACCAGGTGGACAACGTCGGGATCGATGAGTGTTTTGTTCCTCTTGAACAGGGTGTTGTACGATCCGGGGCTGGATAGCACGGTGATTCCACCCGCACGGCGCACAACGGCAACGCACTCCTCGAGGCTCAGGTTGTAGTCCTTGGACACGTACCAGGGGCCGCCGAAATCCGTGTTCGTGTAGAAGAGGTTGGGCTGCATTTCCGGATAGCAGTCCTTCATGACCGCAAAGATATGAGGCCGGCGTATCGTCTCGCCCTTGGCCACCCTGCGCACGTCGTCCTTTATGAGCTTGTAGCCAGCCTTCGCCAACACCTTCAGTTGTGCGTCCAGCTTGTTGTTTTTGGCTTTGCGCAGACGGGTGAGGACGTCATTGAACTCGTCGTGGTGCGGGTCGTAGAAATAGGCCACGAGGTCGGTTTCCACGAGACCGCGGTCCGGGTCGTGTGCAATGCCGATCTCGCATCCCGGCACGAACTCTATTCCGAACTCCTCGGCGAGAAGGAAGCCTTCGCTGACGCTGGCGATCGAATCGTGATCACAGAAGCCGATGGCCTTGAGACCCTTCTTCAGCGCCATCTCAAAAAGACGCCTGGGAGAGTCGCTGCCATCAGAGGCAGTCGTGTGAATGTGCAGGTCAACGAGCCCACGTGGATCAGGGTCGCGCCAGTGGTTTTGAGTGGATCGAGACATGCGGGCTAGACCTCCACACCAAAGAGACCCTTGACGGAGAAACCTGCGGCCATCGAGATCACAAAAAACACAATCAGCCAGTGCACTCCCCATCCGAGGAGCTTCAGCTCACGATGGGGCCAGTTCCTGACTGTGATCTTGCGCACGCCACTGGACGCCGGCAACGGCGGTTCCGATGGGAATAGTAGGAATGCGCTGGAGAAACAGCGACCTCTGGAAGCGGCGATCTTGGCGCGGTTCGATCCGCTCTCATGCCCACCACTGGTGACGTGGAAGCTCTTGGTAACCTCTCCAGCGGGAGTCACCAGGGTGATTTCGTGAACGCCCGGTGCGGTGGCGCGAATCCTCCAGTCGATCTCGCACAGCTGCGGAATCCGGAGCGGACCGCTCAAGACCTCGATATTTGGTGCGCCTACCAGCCGTACTTCACGGCCCCTTGTCCACGAAGGATCATCCACCCGGATGGACAGGACAGCTGTCTCCCCCGGCTGGAAGGGGCGCAGCTCGTAGCGCAGGCCAAGCATGACCATGATGACAACGACCGGGACGAGGATGAAGATTAGTGGGCGTAGGCTTTGAACGAAATACACACCCGTGTTTCCCAGGACACGCACCACGGCCAGCAGCATCTGGGCGAGATCGTTCCGGAAAAGCCAGATTTCGGCAATGTGGGCCTTAAGACGCCCCTTGACCTTTCTGATCACGTCCTGGTTGGAGGTTTTCCCGAAGATCAGGAGCATGATTACACCCGTGGCAACCGAAATAGCCAGCAGCCCGATAGCCGGGTGCATGCCCCTGAAGGGAGCTAGCATAATGTCGAAAACCCCATTGACCAGTGAGGCCATCCCCCACATGGGCTGTCTCCTCGTTCCTGGATTACCCCTCGTTCTCACTCCGAAGACGGACCTCTCACCGTGGCCTTCCGCCTGATGTGATCCCTAGCTTGGCGAGAAGTCCGGGTCTAGCCCAGGTAGCCCAGACCCTTGAGCTTTTCCTTGATGTCTTCATCGGACTGGGCATCCTCGAATTGCGCCAGTTCCTTCTCCAGAGCGTGGATCACGAACTCTTCCACAGATGCATAGCCCGCCAGCTTCGCGACGCGCTCGATGTGCTCGTAGAGTTCCTTGTTGATCTTGATCTTCTTTGCGCCACCGAACATTCCGCCACTCCTCTCATGTCCTGGTCGGAGTCTGTCCGCCTTATTACGAATGCCCATGTTCGCCGGTCCGAACGCCGAGGACTTCGTTGCGGTTCCTCGGAGTAGTCCCGGCTACGCCTCCGTCGCCGCGCCTCGTCCTCGACG
>JAGMDA010000603.1 GCA_023128935.1 Candidatus Eiseniibacteriota bacterium
CAAAGAGAAGATCACCACCAGCTATAGCAGCGGAGCGTGCAGTTATATCGTCAAACCCACGAACTTCAGTACCTTCGGGGAAAAGCTTAGGGCCCTAGGGCAGTACTGGGGATTCGCCTCCGAAGTACCAGAGCTCGCCGCCGAAGTACCGGAGCTCGCCTCCGAAGTACCAGAGCTCGCCGCCCGACGAGACCACGCCTGACGCTGCATCACGAGGCGCTGCGACTGCTACGAACCGCTGGACAGATTGAGATCCCACCCTTTCGGATGATACAATCCCAGCCAATTCCACCGCATCCACTCGGCAGGAATGCCGGCAACATCCGCGCATTCGTAGCGGGAATCTCAAACGCCAGCGGGGCACTGTGCGGATGAGGACAAAGGAGAGGCTAGGATGAAGGTCTATCAAGGGAGTCTTTGTCGCAATCGACAAGGTCCGTGTAGCTGTCCGGTCCTGTGGAAACGGATGGCGGGGATCAGTGTGCTCATCCTGGCGGTCATCGCTATCGGATGCAGCAACGACTGCATATGCAACTGCGGCAGCGACAGCGGGGATGGCAATGGAAACGGAAACGGCGATGACACGAGCACAGTGATCCGTCACGTTGAGGATTTCCTTCCCCAGGATGCGGGAGGCTTCACGCGAGATGGAGACCCGAGCATCGCAACCACCGCATCTGAACTCCAGGACATCATCAACGGCGGCTATGAGATATATGACAATCACAACTTCCAAGAGTTCGTGGAGCAGAAGTACAAGGGACCACTCGATGGCGGGGAAAAGACCCTCACTGTCTGGATCTTCGAGTTGGCTACCGTCGAGGACGCCCAGGAGCTCTATGACGACCCCGAGATCGATATCGGGAACTGCGAGGAACTTGGTGGGATTGGGGATCAGGAACGTCTCTGTCGTGGGCTCAATTCGCTGCTCATCCAGGTCCAGCGCGACCAGTATTGGATCAAGCTGTCCATCGACAGTTCTTCCCAGGACGCCAGGACGCTCCTCGAACTTTTCGGGACCCACATAGATCTGGAGATAAGGAGCTAGGAGCGATAAATGGACCGGCGGCGCTTTCTGAAATCAAGCGTCCGAGCACTGGGCACAGGTCTCCTGCTGCCAACGGCCCGCGCGCTGGGAGCAGATCCCTTGCCGCCTGGGGCCGTCCCGGTGGATACAGGAGCGGGCTTGGCGGACCTCCCTGATCTGGTTCTGGCCAAGGACGCGCCCAAAGCAGCCGTTCACCGGGCCATTCAAGCGCTCGGCGGCATTGGGCGCTTCGTCCAGCCCGGGCAGGTCGTCGTTGTCAAGCCCAACGCCAGCTTCGAAACCCCACCCGATTGGGGCGCCACAACCCATCCTGAGGTCATAGCAGGAGTACTGGAGGCCTGCTTCGAGGCAGGTGCCCGCAGGGTGCTGATCGTGGACCACACCATGAAGCTTGCGCAGCGCTGCTTCAAACGTTCCGGCATCGCCGATGCAGTTGCTGGCTTCCCCAAGGCCAAGCTTGTCTCATTGGATAAGGAGAAGGTCTACCGAGAACTCCAAGTACCGGCTGGGAAGGCCCTCCACGTGGTGCAGGTCCCCGCACTTATGCAGAAAGCGGATGTCTTCATCAACGTTCCGACTGCCAAGGCCCACTCGGCTACACGGGTCAGCCTGGGCCTCAAGAACTTGATGGGCCTGGTCTGGGACCGTCATCGCTTCCACCACGACATGGATCTCCACCAGGCCATCGCGGATCTGGCCACGGTACTCAAACCGCAACTGACAGTGATCGATGCGATGCGGATCCTGAAGACCGGTGGGCCCTCCGGGCCAGGTGCGGTGGATCCCTTTGGAGGTGTGATCGCGGGTGTGGATCCCGTCGCCGTCGATGCGTTTGGTGTAGGGCTTTCCACATGGAATGGCCAGACCTGCCGGGCGGATCAGATTAACTACATCCGCTATGCCGCCGAGCATGGCCTGGGGACCTCGAAGCCGGAGGCGCTACGGGTCCTGGAGTTGAACTAGTGCCGTCCCGTCAGTTCCATCCCGCACCCGGCATCCCAGCGGGCAGGTGCCGCCATCGAACGGCAACGATGCCAGTCACACAGCTCTCGGTGATGCTCTTGCTAGTGACCCATGCGCTCTTGGCTCCTCTCCTTCCGATGGGACCGGCGGCTGCTGTCGCCAGCGGCCCGCCCCTATCCGCCATGCTCACAGATGACGTACCCGCTTCCGACGAGCCCTCTCCGACCGAGCAACAACCACAGCCTTTCTCTACTACACTCGCGGAGGATCTGCGACCGCGCATCGTGCCGGGTGATGACCGTCTTCTGATCCTCACCCCTGCAGCGCTCTATCGCTTTCAGCCCGCATCCGAAGCCTGGATGACGACGACACCCGCTGATGGACTGCCGCCCGCACCATTGCAGAACCTCTCTCTCACCGGAGAGAACATGTGGATCACGGGTGACGGGGCCAGCGTCTCCGACCTGCGCTTCGACGACTGGCAACGCTATGGCGCCGGAGAGGGCTATCCGGGACGCGTTGTCTTCGATGTCGAGGCCGACGAAGACTATGCCTACTCCGGAACGGATCAGGGCGCCGGCCGGTTCGATCAGTACATTCTGGAATGGGAAACCCTGGATGGCCCCGGAGGAAAACCGCTGGGACTGATTACGGACGTCGCTGTGGGAGAAGACCGCGTCTGGTTCGCCCTGGAGCGCGGGATCGCCGAATACCGCAAGGAGACCGAGAGTCTGCGGGTCGACTCGCTACTCGGTCAGTTCCGCTCGCCTCAGATCCTGGCCTTGCGCCAGTCGACCCGTTTTCTCTGGGCGCTGGCCCAGAGCGGCATCGCCCGTTACGACAAGGAGCTGGAAAGCTGGACCTCCTTCCAAGCCGGCATAGAACTCCCTGATGCCCGCGTGCACCAGCTGACCCTACAGGGAGACGATCTGTGGCTGGGCACCGATGCCGGGCTATGGCGCTACGGCGCCGATACCGGCATCTGGCGCCAGGATGAATCGGGCGACGAGATGCCAGGCGAGAGCGTGCTGGCATTCGCGCTGGAAGCGGACCGTATCTGGGTCGTCACCGAGCGCGCATTCGCCGCTTACGAGAAAGAGGAGGGGCGCTGGATTGACTTCACCTCCAGCGCGCCGCTCTCCCCCACTGAGACGAGCGACCTGGCCTATCTATGCAACACACTCATCCTCGTCGGCCCACAGGCGATCGTCTATGGCTTAGGTCAAGGCCAGCGCAACCCCAGTCTATTCACATACCGCAGTCATCCAGTCCAACAGGTGCAGATCGAGGACGAGAAGCGAGAGTCCCGATGGCAGTATGCTCTGGAGGAGGAGGGCTTGGGTGTTAGCGCTCCCTCGGGAGCGTCCGTCTACCTCAAGGGCGGGGTCACGATCTACATGGAAGACGATGATGTCTCGAAGCAACAGGGAGAAACAGATCTCGATCATCTGATTGCCGAAACTAGACTCGATCTTGGCCTGAGCGGACGCCTTGGAAACGATCGCACTCTCAGCGGTTTCTACGACAGCAGCGATCCAGACAATACAGCCTACCAGCTCACTTTCCGCGGCGCCCGATCTGATCTATTGCGCGTGGTGAGTGCGGGGGAAATCGAGCAGCAACTGTTCAACTCGAGTCTCGCCCCCGGAACCGGGCTCAGGGGTGCCAGGGCGCGGGCCGAGTTTGGGCCGCGCTCCGAGGAAACCCGCAGGCGCCTGTTGGGCCTCGATGCTTGGATCGGTAGGCGGCGAACCTTGCCCGGCCGGGATGTCTTCTACGGCGGCAACCTGACCGTGGAGGGCCTGGTCAGAGACAACCAGTTCGTGCGCAGGCAGGTTTTCCACGCACCGGCGGGGTGGACAGCGGAGAACCTTCATCAGGCAAACATCTATCTCGATGATGCGGATGCATCCACCGACAACGCCAACACCTGGTATGGCACATTGGCCGAGCGGGATGGATCTTGGGACCGGCTGCGCCCCAACCGGGACTACGTCCTGGGATCCCAAGGCCGTACGCTCATCCTGGCTCAGTCCATGGGCGCCGATCAGGCTCTCGTGGCTGTAGCGGGAAGCGGAAACAGACCGCTGGGAACCGAGCTCCAGGAGTTCGATCTCACCGATCAATGGCTCTCGAACCATTATTGGATCACTGCCGACCCGGTCCCTGGATCCCTGATTATCTCAATCGTCGACTCGACGGGTTCATCCTCCGACGATGCCGGCAACAGCTACCTGCAGCTCTTCGGTCTGGACGAAGATGCCGACGGCTTGCTCGAACCAGACCGGTTCAGTCCGATCAGCGGCTTCCTCAGCTTCCCGCAATCATGCCCCTTCCCGCCGGAAGTATATGCGGAAGACCCGGCAAACTTATACACGATCGAGTACGCGTACATGACCGCATTGAACACCTTCAAGCTCAGTCACGAAAACGTAATCCCTGGATCCGAACACATCACCATAGACAAGGAACCACTACGTCCAGACGTGGACTACTCGATCATTCCCTCATCCGGGCTCTTCGTCTTTTTCGAGCACGTACTTCTGGATGACGATACAGTGATCGAGATCCAGTACCTCTACGAGGTTGGTGAGAACGGAGATGCCGCTGATGATGCAACCGTTCTGGCAGGCCAGCTCGGCCTGGCGCCAAACAACCATCTCTTCTTAGGCATGCATGCAACGCGGTGGCGCGATGAGAGCGGGCGCGACGTCACGACGGGGGATGTGAATACTCGGCTCGAGTGGAAAGGCAGGGGTCACTTCCTGCGCGTGTCTCCTGAACTGGCCTTTAGCAGAAGCGAACCACAGGAGTCTCCGCTCGGAGAGGAGACGTCCGGTGGCGATGAAGTCGAACAGACCGACAGAGCTGCGGCCATCGGATTTCAAGGCAGGTATCAGCAGCTCGAGGTCTCCGCCTCTTACAGAAACCTCGGAGACCATTTCGCCTCCTTCAAGGACCGCTCCACGCTCCTGGGGCAGCTCAGAGAAGAATCCAAGGCCCACGGCCGACTGGATCTGGGTCGCCATGTTCAAGCCGAACTGGAGTGGAACAAGGCGCTCTCTGATCAGATCACCGCGGACAGCGTCTCCTCCAGAAGGGGCGAGGAATCGTCCCTCATGGGAAGCCTGCGGCTACTGCGCTCTGGCTTGCCCAACCTCGAGCTGCGCAGGGGCCGCGTGCTGCTGGACTCCCCCTCCGAGCGCCGGGAAAAGTGGATCAGCCGCATTGAGCTAGAGATCAATCCCGATCAGCCCGAGCTGCTGCCATGGGGTATCAACCGCCTTTGGGTGCGCGCGTTCTTCCAGCGCAGCGAGCGGCGGTTTTCCGCAAGCACAGCCCACGCGTGCGACGTCGGCGCCGGGGGGAAGCGCACCACCGATCATCTGTTCGTGCGGTTCAATGGCTCTGCCGGCACACCGCTGTCGTGGAACGTGGCGTTCGAGGATCAACACACGTTCCGTCCCGAGGAAGATGAGGCTCGTGATATCCGGCGATTCCAGCGGATCGACGCGACATTGCAGGCACAGCCGCACTCGAGCCTGGATGCCCTGCTGCGATGGGAATCCTACCGGAACCTCTTCTGGCACTCACATGGTGAGAGCGGGGGATTCAATGTCGACCGGCTGCTGCTGGCCAATATCCACCTCTACCCGGGCCGGCTCTTCCGAAGCCTCTCCCCCCTTTCTTTCCGCATCGATCTGAGTGAGACCCAGTGCGAACAGGGCGACCCCGCGGTGGGGCTGCCGGGCGCTTCCTGTCTATGGGATGACGCCCGCCAGATCTCGCAGCGCCGGCAGGCGCACAATGGTGTCGTTGAAACCCGCATCCAGATCCTCTCTTGGATGCGACTGGTGGAACGCTGGGAAGGCGAGTTCGAAGGGCTCTGGCGTGAGGGACTCAGCCACGAGAGCGACGGATACGATCTGGAGAGCCGCCTGGAGATCAAGCCCCGCAGGGGCTTGCTGACGCTGCGTGTCTTCAACTCCAGATCGACGGAAGAGGATGCGGAGACCGCGACGCGAAGACGCTTCCTCGGCGACTGGAATCAGACCTGGAGCCGCGGAATCCTCACTTACCTTTCCTTGGACGCCCGGCGCGGCGACACCAAGGAGAGGGCGCTAAGCGACCGGAGCGAGTTCTGGAACCCGCAAGCTCGCATCACACTGCGGGATCCCCGGTGGCAACTGGATACGAGCCTGGGCATCTCGCTTTCCTGGGGCCGATCGAAGGACACCTCCCCAGGTGTCGATCACAGGTGGACGCAAACAAGCAGGCACGCCCTGTTGACTTCCCTGAGCTTCCAGCCAGTGAAGATCCTCAACGTCAAGCTTCAATATGTTGCGAGTGGTTCACGAACCGAATTGGAAGGTTCGCTATCCTCCGACAGGTGGGACATAGACCACGATCTGCGCCTGCGGCTGCTGATCCGGGCATGATGCCCGGGCTTCTCACCAGGCTAGCCCGAGCTTCTCACCAGGCCAGCTTGGGGCTTCTCACCAGGCCAGCCCGAGCTTCTCACCAGGCTCGGGCAACTACTCGATGACGACCATGCGCTGCGATACAATACTCCCATTGGCGGCCAACCGGCAGAAGTAGGTGCCCGCTCCGGCACGATGACCCAAGTCATCACGACCATCCCACTCAACTGCACCGGAGCCCGCTTCGGCCCAAGTAGAGAGCAGGTTTCTAACGATCCGCCCGCAGGTGTCGTAGATCTCGATGCGCACTTGCCCTGACTGCTCCAGATGATATGGCAGCACCGTGGACTGCGAGAAGGGGTTCGGCCGCGGTGCGAGTAACATCGAAACGCTGACCCGGTAACGCTCATCTATGTCAGACGTGCATGGATTCGGGTCACAAGTGTCCAACTCCTCGTGCCACACACCCCCCATGTCAGTGCATTCGCCCTGGGAGACAATGAAGCATTCAACACCCACACAGCAGACCTTCGGCCCTCCAGCGGGGTGGCACTCAATGCCGTCCTGGTTGATTCCCATTGCCCCGAAGCAAGCCGCATCCCACGCACTAGGGCTTTCCTCGCAGTTCCTGAAGCCGCCAAAAGGCACCGCGATGGTTGAGTCAGCACAGAGGGCGATCAATGTCTCGTCGGAATAGGCATAGCCGGCGAAGTAATACACTGGAACATAGTTGCCGAACCACGGATCGCCAGTTACCACAAGACCGACACCCTCGTTGGGTCCCGGCCAGTTAGCAGAGGGGAGCATCAAACCACCACTGGGAAAGCACGGGCCATCCTCATAGAATGCGTATGCTGCAGGATTGTAGTCATCGAACCCGAACTGAAC
>JAGMDA010000604.1 GCA_023128935.1 Candidatus Eiseniibacteriota bacterium
AACTCGTCGAGTTCTGCCCGGGTCTCCGGGCTGTTGTCTTTTTTCCAGTCCATGTACAGATCGAGGAAGCGGTCCTGCTTCTGCTTCAAGTCCTCTGTTTTCTTTGACTCATCAACCGTACGTTCCAGATGATAGATCTCACCACGCGAAAGCCTGTCCATCAGGTTCAGATACTCACCACGCATGTGCGCAAGGATGCGGATGTACTTCTCAAACCCCTCACTGAGTTTCTCCATGACGTCGGTGATCGCAGCGTGCGGATCGTGGATCATCTGGCTGTATGTGTACGCAAACCTGTAGTAGGTCTTGCCGCGGCCAATGTAGGCTTCCTCCGAGGGCTGAAAGATCTTTCTCTCCGGGGAGATCGGCGACGATGAAGTGGTAGGGTCCAGGCCGGTCGCGTTATCGAAGATGCCCAAGGAGATGAGCAGGAAGTCGGCATTGGTTTTGTACAGCGTGTACTTCAGTCTGGCATCCTTCGAGTCTTCAAGCCTGTGGAAAACTTCGGTGTCATACTTCGATAAGTACTTGTTTGCCCGCTGCACATAGTTGGGATCAATAAACGAATTGAGCAGATGCGCAATATAGACATTCACATCTTCATCGTAGAAGTCCTTGTTCGAGACAAGCCCGGTCTCCATGCGCGAGTAAAGCAAGCATTTCATCATAAAGAAGTAGGTCGGCCTTACGTCTCGCGAGGAGCTCTTGATGTCCAGGTAGCCATCTCGGAATCTCATGGCCTAAGACCCCCTTCTTGGAACCTTGCCCGTCCGTCAAGGCCTGGGTGCAATTTCAGAATCCCGTTGACACCTCATCGCTGCGATTCCATGCTGCAGGTGCTAGGTTCTGCGTACATGGAATCAGCAACGGCTGTGCCAGCTGTGCCAGTAGACATGGCGCCCTACTCCGTCCAGGGGGAAATGTGGGAGGCCGGGGCCCGCAGATGACCAGAAACCCCGTGATGGCGGATTTGCGTCTTGAGGCTAGTGCGAACTGCAGCAGAGCGATCGGCCTTCCGGCAGTGCGTCCGCGAGGACCGTAACTTCACTCCGGGAGACAGATCCCCGGGTGGTTGGTTTTATCCTCTTGGGCTGCTGATCGCGGCATTTGGCATATATGACCACCGGAGCCTTGGCGCACTGCGCAGCGGAGCCTTGCATTCTGCGCCGAGGATAGCGCAGGTTTTCGCAATCTGCGTCCCTGGGAAAGAGAATCGGCGATGGATGAGTTGCGTCAAACGCCATCAAAGCCTTTACGTCGGGGAGGGGTCCGGGGGCGTCTTCTGCTTTCATTCATGATTCCCATCCTGATCCTCAGCGTGGGGGCCGTGATCCTGATTGAGTTTCTCTGTACTCGAGCCATAGGAGAGACAGGCCTGTCGCTCCTAGCGGTGCGGGCGATAATGGCTGGTCTCATCCTCCTGGCGGTTCTCGTTGCCGCCGCACTGGCTCTCCAGGCGGGGGACCGTTTCACCCGGCCGGTGGTTTGGCTGCTGCGGGCACTCGATACCGGGCAGATCCGTCTCCTCAGTCAATTGCCACCGCCTGCCGCGGACTGGGAGATGGCAGCGCTCTGCGATCGCGTGCGGGTGCTTCTTAGGCAGAATCTCTCGGGTGCCAAATCCGTGAGGGAACTGGAGGCATTCAGGGCTGAGATCGAATCGGTCCTGGACAGCGCGGAGGCGAACAAACTCGCGCTCGATCAGTGGTCTCAGAAGCGGTCAAAGGACTCATTGACCCGGCGCCTGCTGGGGTTTTTCGAGGCCCGGGAGGAGCGCGTACGGGAGGCAGCCGAGGGCCTTGCGCGGCTTCAGAGCCTCCTGGAACAGGACTGGCGCGAAGAAACCCTTACGATTGAGCAGATTGTAAAGAAGGCCGAGAGCTGTTTCCTTCAGCAGACGCAGCTGGCAGTGGAGCTGGAGCGACTGGAACGGAGCCTGAACACCGCCCCAGAGCAGTCCTCGACTTGGCGGGAGGCCGAAGGCCTGCTCAATGATCTCCGGTTGGGCATTGAGAGCTGGAGACGCGAGATCGAGGAAGCGCTCAGCCAGTCTGCTGTCTGTGTGGGACAAGGAGCGCTAACCGGTATGGCTGCGGACCAACCGGGACCAAGCACAACAGCCCACGAGACCGATCGATTGAGGAATTGGAACTCCTGGGTGCAGGAGAGCCTAGGCATGCTCGAGACATCGCTCTCCAATGCGCGCAAGCGGGTGGATTGCTCTGGCGGTCGGATCGCTGGAGGACTAGAGAAGCTGTCCGCCCAAGTGGCAGGAACAAGCCGGGAGGTGAGCGCGCTCTCCCGGGAGGTGGCCCGGTTGCAGGGGGCTTGGGCCCGGCTGGGTGAGCGGTTGCGGACCCTGATGGTGCGCGCGGGTGAAGTACATGGCGGGCCCTGGGGAGTCGAGGCGATCCAGGGGGAGGAATCTGACAGTGGTTCGTCGCAGCAATCGGGCAATGCAAGATAGTGTACGACGGCTCATGGTGCTCTTCGGCGAGCTCCTCCAGGAGATGGGGGACTTGATGGAGGCCACTTCCCGTGAGGACTCAAGCCCCGCGGGTGGGTCGCTAGCAGTTTCCCGGGAGGGGTCAAAACCGGGGCAATCTCAGAGCGGCTCAGCCGATGGGAGCAGGGTGGATGCGCCGGAGCGGGCATCTGTGCCTGAACCGGGGGATTCGTCCGACGCCGCGCTGGGGACGCAGCCGGCAACCGGCGGGGATCTGCAGTCTCGGATTAATAAGACGTTGGATCATGAGTTTGCCAACCTGTTTGGCACGGAATCGACGCCCATGATGCCTTCAGATACATCGCCACCGCCTGCTGGCTCAAAGCTCTTTCTCGTCTGTGAGGGCGAGCTGGGACGCAATGTGGCTGTTCCCTGGAGCTGGGTCGTGGATACGCACCTTTCAGAGGGCGGTGTCCCAGAGGCCTTTACCCTGTCGGACGGCATGGCCGAGAGGCAGATGAGGGTTAAGCGCGTTCTGGGGATTTGGACAGTCGAGGAGCTGCGCAGTCGTAGCGAGGAGATCGAATGGCTTTCTGAGCTTGCGAGGGTGCATACACTCTCGCGGCAGATTCCTGAGCAGCCCAAGGAGGTACCGGCCCCAGATCGAACGGAGGATATTGGTGGCGTCTCGGGATTTGATATGACCATGGAATCTAGCATGGCCTCAGAATCCAGCGTGACCCCGGAATCCAGCATGGCCTCAGAATCTAGCATGGCCTCAGAATCCAGCGTGACCCCGGAATCCAGCATGGCCTCAGAATCTGGCGGGCGTCGGATCTGGATTATCTCTCCCTCAGCACTCGCCCGTCGCTTCCTTATGCGGCATCTGGATGAGACTCAGCTCGAGATCAATGAAGCACGAGACCTTGATGATCCGCTCGTTCCAGCCGATCTAGGAGGTGCAGGGGCACTCTTCCTGGATGAGAGCCTTCTGGACCAGTGGAGGGCCCATCCGGCATCTGCGACGGAGGGGCTCCCGCTTGTGCTCCTGACAGTGGACGGCGAAATGCAGATCCCGCCGGGTGGAGAGACCTCAGGACGGAGGGCCGTGCTTCCGCGCCCCTTCGAACGGTCGGAGGTAGAGGCCATCGTGGGTTGGCTGCACTCCATTTGGCAGGGGAGTGGGACGGGGAGTTGCGAGCAACATGGAAGCGAAGAAGACGACACGTGGCTCTTTGCCGATCCGTTCGGAACATCCGGGGCAGGAGAACATTCTGGTCGTTGATAATGATGTCCGCGTGATCGAGCTTCTTCAAATCACCCTATCAGGACGAGGATACACAGTTCATACGGCCTTCGACGGCGATACCGCTCTAGCGGAGGTGAAGCATCGCAACCCGGCCCTGGTCGTGCTCGACGTACGTCTGCCGCGCAAGAGCGGCTTCCAGGTACTTGAGGCGATCCGGGGAAAAGAAGAGACCAAGAACCTCCCAGTCATACTGATCTCAGGAAACTCCTCCAACGAAGCCAGGATCCAAGGCCTGCGGATGGGTGCAGACGACTACCTCGCCAAGCCCTTCTCCCCCCGCGAGTTGATTATGAAGATCCGCCGCATCCTCGATCGCGTAGCGGACCAGAAGCTGCTCTGCTTGCGCAACCAGGCGCTCAAGAGAGAGGTGCGCGACCAGCGCCAGCTAACCGTTCAGGCCCACACGGACATGCAACGCGGCCTCATGAAGATCGGCACGGTGCTGCAACGGGTCGAATTGATCCACGAATGGCGGAGCTTGAGCGAGATCTTTGAGGGTTTTGTGCAAGCATTGGTCTCGGAGCTTGACATCGAGACGGTCTGCCTCTTTGTGAGGGACAAACATGCACGACTGTTCAACCCAGAGGTCTGGCGCGTCGTGAGCGAGAGGCTGATCCTCAATCTGTCGATTTCAGTTGATAGCTTCTTCGGTCAGGTTGTGGCCCTGGAAGGCCGGACGATGCGTCTTGATGAATTCCAGGGATATCCCAGGGCTGCCGAAGACCTGACCAGGCTCTCTGCTGCCGGCTTCACGCACCTGACTCCGGTGCGATTGGGCGGCGAGGTTGTGGCACTGATCGCCGGCGGGGACAAGACGGGCGGCTACCCTCTCGACCCGATCGACCTCCATCTGCTCTCCGTGCTGGCCCGCTCGGTGGCGACATCGATTCAAAACGCCAGGGTCTTCGATCGGATCCGCAAATCCTTGATTGACACGACAGCCCAGCTCGTGGCGACAGTTGAGTCGCGCTACGAGAGCCTCAAAGGCCATTCCTCCCGCGTCCATGATATCGCGATGCGCATGGCCGGATCCTTGAGCCTGCCCCAGCGCGTGAGGCAAACCGTTTCCCACACGGCCCTCCTGCATGACATGGGTGCTCTTGAGGAATACGAGGACCTCTTCGAGGGTCAAAAACTCCTGACCGATGAACAGCGGGCATCTCTCAGGCGGCGCACTGTCGGCGGCGTCCGTCAGATCCTGGAGAATGCGGAGCTGCCCGAGGTGGCCGATGCCGTCTACCACTTGAACGAGTATTGGGACGGCAGCGGGCTGCCCGATGGACTGATCGGTGAATACATCCCGCTAGCATCCAGGACCGTGGCTGTGGCCAACGCATTCGATGCGCTCACCCATCCCAGACCACACCGGCCTGCCTACACACACGAGGACGCGATTCTGATCCTCAAGAACCGTGCCGGACACCAGTTCGATCCGCAGCTCATCGAGATCGGAGTGCGCGTGCTCGAGGAGGAACTGGATCGAGCCGTTACGTCTCCCGCCCAGAACGGGCAGTGCGGA
>JAGMDA010000605.1 GCA_023128935.1 Candidatus Eiseniibacteriota bacterium
AGAACACGCTTGTTTTGGGACTAGGGAGTCTCGACCCCTCTCCATCCTGGTCTGACTGCAGCCCAATTCCCGTCATCCCTGGTCTGACCGCGGCCCAATTCCCGTCATCTTGGCCGTCATGGTGCCTAACGCAAGATACGGACCATCGTGACCTGGCCAAGTTAGTGACCGAAATAACGGAAATGACCTGGGAAGAGATGGAGGTGTAAAGGCTCCGAAGTAATTGACGTGTTGGTAGTAATTGGCGTTTTGGTTAGGAAATGGTTCTCCTGTAGGCTGGTGGATCCGCATTACGCCATTCTCTGCATACAATTACGGATGCTAGTACCGCTGAGGGGAGGGCTAGGAAAGCCCGCAATGAGGCCTCAGTCTGTAGCGGGTTGAGTATTCCGAGGAACTCGCTGAGGCAGAGCTACAGGGGATGTCCGAATGGTCACTATGGCCTTTTGGTCACCCTTGATCAGAAGCCCGATTCCGAGCTCGGTGCACGAGGCGCTGGAATCTCTCCTTTGGCATCTCGGTTCTCCGGGCGGCTTCACTCAGGATCCCGAATCTTTGTTCCACAACTCTCATTCCACCATTTCGACCTAGCATAGCGGGAACAGTAGGATGGTTCAGGAGGCGGAGCAATTTCGCTCGGTGATCTGAGCATTTCGCTCATACAATTGGAGTTGAGCATGCTCCAGCAATCGCGGGCAAGACGCGCAGCGCCTCCAGCAGTCGCGGGCAAGACGCGCAGCGCCTCCTGAAGTCGTGGACACGCTTTTCATAAAGCTTCTATGCTCCCTTGCCAAGATGCTCTGCAGCTTTACCAAGATTCCCTGCAACAAATTGCCTGTGATATTGGAATCTGCTGCAATAAATCTCTGTCAGGGCGTTGGGTTTATCCCCTTTCTGCCCTTTTCTGCCTCAAGTGGTATCGAAATAGTCCAACGGCCGCTATGCCGAGAAGTACCCATGTGCTGGGTTCGGGGACTTGCGAAAGTTGTACGAGATCAAAGTTCGTCTCTGGCCCAAGAGCAAGCAGTTTGATCTCTAGGGCATTACCCAGATCTGGATTATCCGGCAGTGCCGTGTAACTGACGGTCGACTCCACAAAGCCGCCATCTAGAGGAGTTAACGTATTGTCGTCCTCAGCGAGAAGCGTGCCTCCGGCTAGTAGCTGAACTGCATAGCCACCGAAGGTAGCGTTGCCGGCATCGCCGATGCCCACCGTCAGCACATACTCGTTATTCGCAGTGAGCACAGCTGATAAGACCTGAGATATGATTAGCCCATGACTATAAGCCGTGTTTTCTCCATCAGGAATGCCAAGAGGAAAATGACTTTCTAATGGGTTAAAGAGACCGACTGAGCCGCTCCCTGATACTGTCCAGCCAGTAAGCCCGACTCCATTATGAGTCCAAGCACCATTCTCTAAGAAGTAATCTTCAAAACTCGGATTCACCACGGTGATCACTCCCGCCGATGACTGGCCGATGCAGACACAGAATGGTGACGCGAACGCAACCATGTACACTAGTAAACGCAATATTGAACTCATCGGTGTCTCCTCAACGGTTGGGCATTGCTGTTTTCCAGATGCGGGGACGTGTGCACATTTGCCACTTGTCTGATCTGCCACCGGCCGACATCACAGGTCCAGTTTAGCGCACGTGCCCTAGGCCTGCAACTGCTTTAGCTGCTATTGCACGACAACCATCTTCCTTGCGGCGATGAAGCTGCCCGCCTCGAGGCGATACATGTACACTCCACTGGAAAGATTGCTGACCTTACTCTGGTGGGTGCCCGCCTGATACTCGCCGTGGGCAAGCGTTGCTACTTTGCGTCCATCGGCCGCGAACAGTTCAACATGCACATCGCAGGAGTAGGGCAGAGTGAAGCTGATAGTCGCTGCACCATCCGATGGGCTGGGAACTGCGCGCGGAAGCGACAAATCGGACTGAGTCAGAGAGCCACGACCACCGTTGCTGTCTCTATCAACGCTCATGGGATTGAAGAGCCATGCGCACTTGAGAATCGCGGAGCCTCCTGCTGCGTACGATATGTGTGGGTAATCCAGTTGATCAAGATCAATGGATGTCCACAGGCCGGCACCGCCCCCCATGTCCACTTCGGTACGCTCCCATTCAGAACCGGTCCACCGGGAGTATAGGAGGCCACAACCCCCTCCTGCACCTGCATAGGAGATGTGTGCGTAGTCCGATGAGTCGAGAGAGATTGAAGGGTATTTTCCCGTTATTCCCTGGTTGTCGACTGTTGTGATGTCCCAGACGGAACCATCATAGAACGCGTATCTGAGATCATCTGTTTCCCAATGCGTGTAAGCAATGTGAGGGTGATCCGATGAGTCAAGGGCCAGGGACGTCATGATGCCTTCGTCACCATAGAAGCCGGGACTGTCGGGTGTCGCAAACTGCCAGCCGGAGCCATCCCAGTGGGCATATCTGAGGTAATCGTTCCATGCATCGATATATGA
>JAGMDA010000606.1 GCA_023128935.1 Candidatus Eiseniibacteriota bacterium
ATGGCTTATGGGCAGGCCTCAGCAACGGTGTGGCGCTGATCGGCATCGATAGCCCGTTGAGAAGAATCTGGCGAGGTGAAGACGGAGTTGCGTCGTCGAGGAGTTACGTGTTTCATGGTTTCGGCGATAGCCTCGGGGTCGGTGGGACATCGATTGGTGTGTACCTCAAG
The DNA here is from genome assembly GCA_023128935.1 of Candidatus Eiseniibacteriota bacterium. Lineage (GTDB taxonomy): Bacteria > Eisenbacteria > RBG-16-71-46 > CAIMUX01 > WJJG01 > DAOVQB01. Next base: position 171 of record JAGMDA010000606.1, read on the forward strand.
TATGTGAATGGTTGGAAATCGCTGTTGAATAGGCCGGGCACGTTCGCCTATACGTATGGCATTCGGGCCGCGGTTACCGATTCAGATGGAACCCTCTGGATATGCCACAAGTGGCCGGGTATTGGCCATCCTGACCAGGGAGAGGTAATCCGGTGCTGGCCGAACGGCTACATTGAGGATTACAGCGCCCAGATCGAGGGCGAGACTCGCTCCGTGTGCCTCACGGGCGATGGGCGGGCCTGCGTCATCGGGTCCTATGGTCTCTACGTCCATGATGGCGATGCTTCTTTTGATTTCCACGAGATACCGGAGCTCAGCGCATCCGAGGGTCTGATTCTCAACGCGGAGCACGGGGACCTGCACGGGAATATATGGATGGTTGTGGGCACTATGGGATTCGAGCTGTGGAAGTACAGCTTGCTCTCTCGCGAGTTGACAAACTGCAGACCGGGCGAGCTTGGGCTTCCTGGCACAGATATAGACGACATCACCTCTGATCCCGTGGGGAAGGTCTGGTTCGCTTCACGCAGGGGAGTCTTCATGTTCGATGGCTCAGAGTTCATTCCATTCCCGGGCGTTGTTTCGCCGCTGTCCATCGCAGTTGGGTTCGACAACACCGTCTATTGCGGCACGTATAGTGATGGCGTTTACGTTTTGAAGGATGAGATGTGGCTGAGCTATAAGAACCCAAATCCTGAAATCCCCGAGCCTTACTACTACCAATTCTTTGGGCTTCCCAACGGAGAGGGGATGGCAGCGTATGACACCAATCCGCGTGTTGGCGGGTTCGAGGTTCTCGAGAATGGCGTATGGCAGACAGTTGCAGCAGACGAGCTTCCGGATCACATTCAGGGCGTCTTTGAGGGTGAGTCCGGCCGTTGGGCCTGGTCACAGATTCCCACAAAAGCCGCCTTTCATCTGACGGAGAGCGGATGGGTTGATTCCACGGCTGGAGTGGACATCAGCGATTCGGGATACATCATGTGCGTCGCTGAGGACAAGAATGGCAACCCGTTCCTTCTCATGGGTACGGCGCTGTTCCAGCTCGTCGATGATGCCTGGGTTCCGATAGATGTGCCGGCGCCTGTCGCCCCGTCCGGCTACAAGGGCATTGTATTCGATGACGCCGGTCGGCTGTATCTGAACGACCGGGGGATGGGCGTTGCAGTTCGTGATACGCAGGGCGTCTGGTCGCGGATAGACGAGTCCGACCTTCTGCCGGCTCCGCCTGACTGCGTGGGCCCCTCGAATGAGGGTTTGCTTTATATCACCGGGCACGACGCCGACGCGGGAGAATACGTGACAATCATCGAGGGCGACGAAGTGACGCTGCATTGGCTCAGCGATCTAGACTTACCGACCGACGAGGTCCAGGCCATCGCGTTTGACCTTGAAGATAGGGCATGGATAATCACGCGGGCATCCGATCGGTCCCCGAGGGTCCTGATACACGATCCTAGGAGCGGCACGCTCGTCGTTATCCCATGGCAATCGGGGCTGCTGCCTTCCATCTCCTTCTCGAATTTGTCCCTCACCTGGGGCCGTATGGATGATCGATCACTGTCTAAATACGGTGTCTTGTGGTGTGGGCCTTCCGGCCCAAGACGTATCAACCTTGCGCCTCGGACGGAGATGCTGCTGGAGAAGGAGGCGTATTCACCTGGTGAAACCACGAGAATGGACGTCTATTTCGCCAATCAGGCGGGTAGCATACCGGTTGATTGGTATGCCGCTTGCGAGGACTGGGACGGCTTCCTCGCCTACTACCCATCGATGACGGGGGTACCAATCCCGGCGTTTGCCGGTCTCGTGGTGCCGACGGACACGGGGTTAATCCTGCCGCTGGATACGATGAGAGCCCCGCGCATCCCCGGCCACTACAAGTGGAAGACCGGCTTCAAGCGCGCGGGCCAAGATGGCTGGCTCGGCCTGGGCTTCACCACATCGACCGAGTTCGACGTCGTGGCAGATTGATCGGAGGGGGAACCACAAAGGCACAAAGACACAAAGGCAATGTAGGGGCAGGCCCCCGCGCCTGCCCTTTACGACCGATTGAATAGGGCAGGCACAGGGAGGCTGGGTCATAATTCGGTGTGGTAGCGTAGGGGCACTGCTTGCCGTGCCCT
>JAGMDA010000607.1 GCA_023128935.1 Candidatus Eiseniibacteriota bacterium
CTCAAGACTATGGAGACCCAGGGCAACCCCTTTGGTTCGCAAGCAGAGCGCATGGACCTGGTCGAGAAGCTCGAGATCCCGGTCCTGGCTGAGGGAGAGGAAACAGATATCCTCTTTTGGATTGGCTGCGGGGCAACCTTTGACCCCGAGAAGCATGCCATTGCTCAGGACATGGTGGCTATCATGCGCCATGCGGGTGTCCGTTTCGCCCACTTGGGGCGGGATGAGACGTGCTGCGGAGATCCCGCGCGCGTGCTGGGGGATGAGAACATCTTCCAGACGACGGCCAAGCAGACGATCCAGGCCTTGCAAGCGAGGAATTTCGGGCAGCTACTGGTGATCTGTCCCCATGGCTACAATGTGTTCAAGAACGAGTACCCGCAGTTTGGCGGGAACTTCCCGGTCGTGCACCACACCGAACTGCTCGCTCGCTGGATCCGCGCAGGCAGGATCAAACCGAAGGTTCCCGTTACCGGCACTGTAGTCTTCCACGATCCCTGCTATCTGGGTCGCTATGAGTCGATCTTCGATCCGCCGCGTGACCTCCTGCGCGCAGTTCCAGGCCTTGCGCTACGCGAAATGAAGCACAAGCGCGAGGACAGCTTCTGCTGCGGGGCCGGTGGAGGGCACTTCTGGATGGATTTGGACGAAGGGGAGGAGCGGCCCTACACGCGACGTGTGGATGAGGCTGCCGCCGTCGGGGCGCAGACGATTGCGGTCGCCTGCACGTTCTGCTACCAGATGCTTCTCGACGGACTCAAGGCCCGTGACATGGACAAGACCATGAAGGTGCGGGACGTGGCGAGTATCGTCCGCGAGAGCCTGGGGGTGTAGCTAACGCCCAGGGACCGCGGCAAGTGTGACGGCCGCGTTCCGTCTGGGACGATGGGGCGGTAAGTCAGGTGCGAAATTCCGCCAGACCGCAATCCAGCAGAAGCCGCCAGCCTGCTGGCCGGCGCGCGGGTTCCCGTACCGCGGCTGCTACATGGGCCTGCGCGGCTCCTGCCGCGTGGGCTGCTCTTATCTTTCTTGTTGGTCTGTACATCCATCTAACCTACTACCCGATCGGCAATGTCGGCGTGGAAACGGACTTCTACGGCGGCATGGCTCCCGCCGCACAGAAATTATCCGCAGGAGACTTCTCTGTCACGGACTACCCCTATCGGGGACCTTTCTATTCAGTCGTACTAGTACTGGTCAACCTGCTTGTTCGCGATTGGTACCATAGCGGTGTATTGTTGAATCTCCTCTGTGCGGCTGGCAGCATTCTCTTGATCAGCCGTCTGCACGGCCGACTGTACAATCGTAGTGTGGCACTAGCCACTGCTGTCTTTACATCCCTTCTCTATCCCTTCTTTATTGATGCGCATAAGGCCACGAGTGATCACCTGTTTCTGTTTCTCGCGCTTCTCTCCATCAGTCTTGTGATACGGGACCGGGCCGTTGCATGGCGGCTATTCGCAGGCGGAGTCGTGTGTGCATTAGCGTTTCTGACACGGTACAACGGAGTTCTTCTTGCGTTCGGAGCTGGTATCGCGCTGCTAGTTGTGAATCCCGATCGAGCATCGTGGAAGAGACGACTTGTTTGGTGCGGGGTATTCCTGCTGGGTTTCCTCATCGTAAGCGCTCCCTGGTTTGCCAAGAGCCTGGTCGAGACAGGTCAGCTTCTGTGGACGAAGAACATAAAGAACATCACAATGGCGTTCTACGGCGCGAGCGCGGGAGGTGACGATCCGGCAAAGGAATTCGAATCCTTGGGGGATCTGATCGCGAGTGACCGGGGCTATTTCGTGTCTCGCCTGGGCCGCAACCTTGTTGATCACCTCGGGAATGACTTGCGCTATCTGATCGATCGCGCGGGTTCTATCCTTGTCCTCTTGGGAGTGGTCCGCCTTCTCCTGCGTGCGCCCACGCGCCGGCAGTGGGCGCTCTATTCGTTTGCGGGCGTCTATTTCACCGGAATGGGCCTCGTCTTCTACCTGCCGAGATTCTTTGTCTTTTTGGCTGTCACCTACTATGCCTTGGCTTTCTGTGTGCTGTTTGGAAGTGGTGGGGGGCGGGAGACCGCGCTGGGGTTGCGCGCCAGGCAGCTCTGGAGGGCCCGCGCCGCGCGCGGAATCCGGCGATCAATTACGGCCATCCAGGGGGTTCCTCGATTCAGGGTTGTGTGTATCTGCATTGTGCTGGTGCTGCTGGGGGGCATGAAGTTGCGAGCCACCATCCACCTTGAGCAGGCGTACTA
>JAGMDA010000608.1 GCA_023128935.1 Candidatus Eiseniibacteriota bacterium
ACCCATTCCCGGGGCAGCAGGGCGGCCACGGTAATCAGCCCTAGAGGAGCAGCCACATAGCGCGCCCCCACGACCGCACAGGTTTCCTGGTAGTTCCAGAACGAACGGAGACTGAAGCGTGGACTTATCAGGAGTACATTCGGGTCGCGCGTCTGGTTCAAGGTCTCCCCCTTTCCAGTTCATAATACGCGCGCGAGGAGTAATGGTTCGCCTCGCAGAACACCTCGCATTCGGGGGCAAAAAGGGGAGGGCGCACCGGTGGCGCTTTCCCCCTCTCGTGGCTACCAGCGGCGGCCGCTACCGCTATCCTTCGATCCGCTCGGTCCAGCCGTACTTGTCGGGAACGTCACCGCACTGGATGCTGGTGAGCCCGTTGTAGAGTTCTGTGCAATGGGGACCTGGCTTGCCGTCCTTCAGATACACGATTTCCTTCCCGCGGAAGGTAATGCTCTCGATCGGCGTGATGACCGCCGCAGTCCCACAGGCCCCGGTCTCCACAAATTCATGAAGCTCGTCGGTCAGTACAACCCGCTCCTCCACCTTGTAGCCCAGGTCAGCAGCTAGGACCCGCAGTGACATGTTCGTAATCGAGCGCAGAATGGTCGGCGACTTGGGCGTTACATACGCCTTGTCCTTCGTGATCCCGAAGAAATTGGCCGCGCCCAGCTCCTCGATGTACTTATGCTCCTTGGCGTCCAGATAGAGCGCCTCGCCATAACCCTTGTCGCGGGCGTGGACCGTGCCTCGCATCCCCGCGGCATAATTGCCGCCGGCCTTTGCCGTCCCCACACCTTGGGGGGCAGCTCGATCCATCGTCTCCTCGATAATCAGTCGCGTAGGGCTGAACCCCTGCTTGAAGTACGGCCCCACGGGTGTCACCAACACCAGGAACATGTACTCATCTGCGGGTCTTACTCCGATCCTCGCTCCGGTGCCGATCAGCAGTGGCCGCACGTACAAGGATGCACCACTGCCGTAAGGCGGAATGAACCGCTTGTTGGCCTTGACAACGCGGTGGACAGCCTGCGTGAACAGTTCTGTGGGCGGAGCCTGCATAAGCAATAGGCTTGCGGAATGCTGCATGCGCTTGGCGTTCTCCGCCATCCGGAAACCCAGAAAACGGCCATCCTTTGTCTCGTAAACCTTCATGCCCTCAAAAGCCGCCTGGCCATAGTGTGTACACGTTGCAGCAATGTGTAGCGGGAGGGTCTCAGAATCCGTCTCGATGCCATCATCCCACTTCCCATCGCGCCAGGTGTAGCGAACGTTGATATCTGTCTTCTGGTAGCTAAAGGGCAGGCTTCCGAAGTCAAGGTTGGCCTTTTCCGAAATACACATAATCGCACCCCCGCATTTCCTGACCAGTGTTGGTGACTTGCCGAACGACGAAGTCTATCACCCCTGGGCCCAGGTTTCCACCCTTCAGGCAGGAAACGAGCGAGTCCGCACGCCTGGCACGGAAATGAGCAGGCCTGTAACTCATGGATGGACAAGCAATTAATTGAGGCGGGCGTTCCCTCTGAGCGCAGCGCCCGAACGTATGGCCACCGAGTTGGTGGACTCCACATCCACAAAGCCCAAGTCCTGCAGTTGCCCCAGGAAGGCCAGCGCATCGCGCTTGAGGTCCCCCAGCGCCGCAAGGGGAAAGAGCTCTGACATCAAACGGACAATCTCAGGGAGGGTTGCGCCCATGCCATCCAGCGCTTCCCAGACATGTACACTGGCGGCATTGCGCAGCTGGAAGTACTCCCCCTCAACCGTGGCCAGGGTCCATCCCCCTTGCTTGTCCTCAAAGGCGCGGGCTGTGCGGGATCTCGAGTAGCGATACTCCCGCTCAGCGCCATGGCCGGATGGTTTGGCACCGTGGCCAGGCTGTTCAGCCCCCGTCCTGTCCCCCATGCGGTTCGTCAAGGTTCGCATCCCTCCTCAATGGCCCTGCACTCAGCCAGAACCCGATCCCCGAAGGTCACGACATCCAGCGGACAGGGGTCACAGTTCTCATAATGCGGGCAGTCCCTGCACAGGGTCAGCCCTTCATACACACGCGCCGAGTGGGCGAAGTTGTAGAAATCAACCATATAGGCGCTCCTCATGAATTTCCCCGCCTCCGGGCTGCGGATATTGAACGGCCGGATCTCATAGTAGGGCGTTCCATCCGCACGGACGGGAACCGGACGTTCAACAGCCATGCGACACGGATGGATGTTCCCGCTGAAATCTATGACGGCCGCCTCCAAGCCAGCGGGGCAGAATTGCGCGGGGTAGATCGGGTAGCCGTAGCGCTCAGTCAAGGCAGCCTTGAGGCGCGCGTGACCGAAGTTGACCCTCAACCGCGACGGATCTGAGAGCCGCATGGCCGCTCGGGCCACTCGTCCCGTGGCGATGATCCACTCACGGGGTTTGAGAGCCAACGCCTTGATCTCGGAGGACTGCCACGGCCAAGACCTCATGCGATCAATGAGAATGCTGTCCACGCCAAGGTCACACAGCCTGAGGAGAGATTCCCCGAGTCGTTCGAAGTTGTTCACTGTGAGCGTGACTTGCATGGTTATCTTTACCTGGGAACCCGAACTCTTACGCTCGGCCAGAAGTACCTTCAGGTTGCGCACGCACGCGGCATAATAGCCTGATCCGCGAACAGCATCATTCTCTTCGGCGAAGAAGCTATCGAGACTGAAATTGACTGAAAGGTCGCTAGACTCCTGAAGAGCGCGCCGGAGTGGCTCCGCCATTGCCAATCCATTTGTGGCGATCCCTACGCGCAGACCGCGCTTGAGGGCTTCACCAATGATCTCGGCAAGATCGACCCTCAGAGTGGGCTCTCCACCCAGGAGGATGATCGAATCCACGCCGGCGGTCTTCAGGTGATCCAGAGTGGCGACAACTAGCTCGAGGTTTGGCTCCGTCCATTCAGTTCGGCCCATGGATTCAGCTGCCGAGCAGTAGCGACAGCAAGCATTGCAGCGAGCCGTAATGTCCCAGAAGACGTGTGTCACACAGAGATCCTTTCTCTCTCCTAGAGCCCGTCAAGCCGGAGTCTAGACGCCACTCGTGAGATCATTTGCCGTACGTACAGTGTGGTGCGCTACACACAGCCTAGTCTGAGTCGACGCAGATACCACAGACGAAGTTCACCGCCGCGCCTGGCATTGTACCGCGACCCTGGGGTCCTCGAGCGGCCGAGGCCGGTTCAAGGCGCGGCGCCTCGTAATCGTGTGTCACCACGTTGTCGAACGTTGCCCTTTGCTGCATCGCTAGTTCCTCCTTTGTGTGTGCGGCGGGGAGGTCCTTCCACACGCCGCGAGTCTCCATCAGCCCGCCGGGCCAGTCCGACGGGCAGATCACAGTGGATCCGAGGAGTTCTCTAGCGAAACGCGTTCCACGAGGGCCAGACCAGAGCGGAGAGGAGGCGGGAGGACATGCGTTCTCGGAGGAGAGGGGGGGATCAAATCAGTTTCTGTTCCAGGACCTTGCCCGGCGGGTCAGTGGGCTAGGCAGAGCACTGGATCAGGCGGGGCAGTGGGCCAGGAGCATTTGAATGGCCTGCGCTGGAATGCGAGAGTGCATTCTTTGGGCAGCGGCATGTCAGCGCATCCGCGCACTGTGAATGCGTCCACCCATCGCCACAGATGTCCAGAACTCAACAGAAGCCGCTGCGCCGGCGGGCGCGGTGGGCACAACAGCCGAAGACGATCCTCCCTTCTCGAAACCCGGAGTTCTACAGTCAATATCCCTGGGGACCAAAATCATCGGGGATCGGGCCAGCCAGGGCTTCCTCCAGAGTGTTGAGCAGGGCCTGCTTGTCTTTCATGAGAGTGCCGGCCAGGGGGAGGAAGTTAGAGACATGGTTCGAGCGGAAGATGGCGCTCGTGACTTCCAGCGCGGCCAAGAAATCCCGCAACTCTTCAAGTGTCTGTCTCGGATCCGGCGGGACGTAACTGCCCGCCACCATCTCGTCGTGAAGGGGGGTGCCTTCGACGACCATCATGCTGAGCGTGGATATGAAGCGCGGTGCAATGCGATTGAGCACTGCGGCCGATTCCCGGGCGTGCTCATCCTTGAGCTCGATACCGCCGGCGCCCAGGATGATCATGGTGGAGAGTTTCATCCCCGCTTCCACGGCGCGGCGGCCGGCTTGCACCATCTCCTCCGGGTTCACTCCCTTGTTCAGCCGCTTGAGGACTTCGGCTGATCCACTCTCCACGCCGAGATAGAGGATGGACAGCTTGAGTGATCTCAAGGCTTCCAACTCCTCTTGGGATTTCAGGAGCAGGGATTGGGGCGTGGCATATGTTCCCACGCGCTGGAGTTTGGGAAAGGCCTGGAGAAGGCAGAGAAGGATCTGCTTCAGCCGCTGCGTCTGGATGATCAATGGATCGCCGTCAGCCAGGAAGACCCGCCGCACGCCCGTGCCGAAGCAGGCTCGGGCCATGGCAATGTCCTCTTTCAACTCCTCGATAGAGCGGACGCGGAAGCTCGTGTTCCGGTACATGGCGCAGAAGGTGCACCGGTTATGTGAGCAACCCACGGTGGCCTGGAGGATCAGTGAGTTGGCCTCCGAGGGTGGGCGGAAGATGTTTCCCTCATACCGCAATCCTTGTGCCTGTCCTTCTTTTCCGGTTTCACTAGCTGTCGAGATAGCGCCATTGGATCATCCAAGGCAAAACCATGGCAAAACCCTGAGGGGAGTGAATTAATCCTCCCACTAGGATGAAATAGGTGCGCGGTGGTTTCAAGGGGTCCTTTCAAGGATACGCGGCCGCAGTAGAGGGCTGGTGAGAAGTTCGGGCCAGATACAATCGCACTCAGATTTTCCTGTGTTTTCAG
>JAGMDA010000609.1 GCA_023128935.1 Candidatus Eiseniibacteriota bacterium
CCCCCCCCCCCCCCCCCCCGCGGAATCGCGCGGTATGTCAATTGCTCTGAGAGGAAGTGTCAAGATTCCGCTGGAACAACCGAAACAGAATTGGGTACAATGTTCCGGACAGAAACGAGGCCACAAGTTGACCGGGACGGACGTAACGAGTTGCACTGCAGACAGATACCAGGACATGAAGGTGGACACAAATGCGGACATACACGCGGACACATTCCTGGATATCGTTCGAACTTGACCTGAGGGAAGCGTCTCATCGACTCTGGCTTCTCTTGGGCGAGGCCCAGTCCAAGGTGTCGCATGTTGCCGGTGTCCCACTACTCCCCAGCGTCCAGAACCAGCTCTACCAACTGTATCTCGCAAAAGGCGTGCTTGCGACGACTGCCATCGAGGGCAACACACTTACGGAAGAAGAAGTACTCAAACGAATCGAGGGCAAGCTGGAGTTGCCGCCGTCCAAGGAGTATCTCGGCAAAGAGATCGACAATATCGTGCAGGCGTGCCGAGAGATTGCCGAACGAGTGATCCAGACCGAAACTGCACTCATGAAGGTAGACACCATCAAGCACTACAACCGCGTCGTTCTCGATGGATTGCCCATTTCAGAAGAGGTCATCCCAGGGGAGATTCGCTCTCACAGTGTCGTGGTCGGGGCCTACCGCAGCGCTCCCGCCAAAGACTGCGGATACCTACTCGAACGTCTGTGTAGTTGGCTCAACGAGAGCTTTCCCGCACCCTCGGGATATGAGATTGCGTTTGGGATCCTAAAAGCTGTCGTGGCGCACCTGTACCTTGCATGGATTCACCCCTTCGGTGATGGCAACGGACGAACCGCCCGCTTGATGGAGTTTCATATCCTCCTCTCCGCAGGTGTGCCTGCAACCGCAGCTCATCTTCTAAGCAACCATTACAATCAGACAAGGGCCAATTACTACCGACAGCTTGATACAGCACACCGAGGGCACGGCAAGGAATTGGAGTTCATTGAGTATGCATTGCAGGGATTCATCGACGCTCTTCGTGAACAGATCGACATGATCAAGGCGCAGCAGCTCACTGTTCATCTCATCAATTACATCCATGATCAGTTCCGCGGCAAGGACAGCCCAGCGCACGGGCGCCGTCGGCGCTTGGCCATAGCTTTGGTTTCGCAAGAAGACCCCATTCCGGTGGCAGCGGTCCGACGAATTACGCCCCGCATGGCAGAGGCATACGCGGCCAAAACGGATAAGACCGTCAAACGGGATATAAGCTTCCTTGAGCAACAGGGGCTGATACAACGGACATCAAGGGGAATTCGAATTCGCAGTGAGATCATGTTGGCTTACCTGCCACCAGTGCGACAGGTGGAATAGCCACATAACGAATCCGTAGAATAACATCCTCGCATCATTTCTGATTTGCCCCGCGTGCCCAGCGATTATCCCTGAGCTGCATCGGGACCGTCAACCCTTAGGGCGCGCACTCAGATCTGCCTGTATTTCCATGTCCCCCCGCGGAATCGAAATGTCAGGACGACGTTGAGTACTGTGAAGTGGATCACGCCCCCAAGCCAGCCGCCGGGCATGCCCCAGCCCACTGGATAGGCGAGCAGAAGAGCCAGCGGTACGAACAGCAGCCATGAACTCAACGCGTAGGCAACCATCGTGAAGGTAGTGTCTCCGGCGCCGTGCAAGGCTCCTGAGTAGCTCATCTGCACTGCATCCATAATCTGCAAGAGCGCCAGGAGGGGAATGATCGCAACACCGGCCGCTACCACAGCGGGATCCTGGTTGAAGATCATGAATAGATGTCGCTGTCCGATGAAAAAGACGGCGGCCACGAAGGCCGAATAGAGGAGGTTCATGCGCAAGACGGTCCACCCGCACTTCTCCGCCAGCGTGCGCCAGCCTGCCCCCATGTATTGCCCGACCAATGTCGTAGAAGCCTTGGCCATGGCACTGGCAGGCATGAAGGAGAAGCTCAAGAGCTGCACCCCAATCTGGCTTGCCGCCAGCTGATCCGTCCCGAGCCGTCCCATGATGGCCATGAAGACAGTGAAGCTCGACATGTCCAAGAAGAACTGGACGCCCATCGGTACTCCAACCCTAAGCAACCTGAGCATGTGACGCGGCCGGAACGGGCGATTGGCGCGGCTGTCATAGACAGCAGCAATCCGCGGGCGGAGAAAGAGGATCATGATCAGCGTAAAGCCGAACAGGTTCGCCAGGGCCGTCGCCAGTCCGGCGCCGAGAGTCGTCAGGCGCGGAAAGGGCCCAACCCCGAAGATCAAGAGCGCATCCAAGATAATGTTGATCACGTTTGCGAGGATGGCCACCATCATCGGCGTTTTCACATCCCCGATGCCGCGGAAAAAACTAGCCAGGGCAAACATCCCAAGGACAAAAAACGCACCTGTCATGCGAACCCTGGAGTAGCGCAGGCACTCGTGGATCACGGCCTCGTCGGGTCGCGCGACGGCCAGGATCCAATCGAGCTTCCAGAGAAAGAAACCCAGGATGACGGCTCCGCCCATGGCAAGATAGATCCCCTGCCACGCGAAGACCGCGCAATCCCGCCGCCGGTTGGCTCCCTTGGCCTGGGACACGAAGGTGTTCACGGCCTGGACGCCGCCAACGAAGAAGGTATAGAGGGTCCAGATAATCAGGCCACCAAAACCCGCTGCGGCCAGCTCCACCTTCCCCACGCGACCGAGCAGGATGGTGTCCACGGTCCACATGAGCGTGGTCGACAGCATGCCAATCGTAGTCGGGTAGGCCAGCCTCCAGACCTCGCGCATTGATCCTGGACGGGCCCCCGGAATGATGATGCTCTCTTTGGGAGGTACCCCTTGCGCGCGGTCTCCTGTTGCCAATCCATCGTCTCCTGCTGCCACTCCGTCCTCTCCTGCCGGCGCCCCGTCGTCTCCTGCCGGCAATCCATCCAGAACACCATCCAATGACCGCCGTTCCAGAAACGACTCAGAACACCATCCAAACGGCACCGGTTGAGAGATCGCCCAAAAGGGCGTTTGGAAACATTACAGAATAGAGTACGCTAGGGTTAGTTTGAAAGTTGATATCAGCCATGCGGGGAATGCATGGCATCGATACCGGCACCACGCGGAGGAACACAGATGGAGTTCTTCGAACTGATCCGGCACCGATACAGCGCTCGGGCCTACAAGAGCGATCCAGTCGAGGAGGATAAGCTGCGGCGCATATTGGAAGCCGCTTGCCTGGCCCCCACAGCGGCCAATCGTCAGGCCTTCCAGCTGGTTGTGATCCACACTGCCGGGCGGCAGGAAGAGTTGAAGCGGATCTATAAGAAGGACTGGTTCGTCCAGGCACCTCTCGTGATCTGCATCTGCACGCTTGTTGACCAGGCCTGGTCACGTCACGACGGCATGAACTATGGCGACGTGGATGCCAGCATCGTGATGGATCACCTCATTCTGGCAGCGGCCGATCTGGGTCTAGGCACTTGTTGGATCGGGGCTTTCCATGCGCCCACCGCGCGGGAGGTCCTTGCCCTGCCGGAGAATGTGGATCCGATCGCCTTCACCCCGCTCGGATACCCAGCCGACACGCCGCGGCCCAAGAAGCGCAAGGAGCTCGCCGAGCTTGTGCGCTATGAGAAGTGGTAGGGCTGCGGGGTGGTCCTAGCGTCCGCCGTCGAGAATCACGATTCGCTGGCTGTCCACCGTTCGTCCCTGCAACTTCAGAACGGCCTGGTATAAACCGGCCGCGACACCCCCGCTATGCCAGCTGATCTCATGATGCCCGGCGCCGTAGTGGCCGCTACCCAGCGTCGCCACCTGGCGGCCGGAGATATCCACCAAAGAGAGCTCCACGCTGCCCGACCGAGCCAGGGCGAAGCCCAAACGGGTGGCGCTCTGCACCAGGTTCGGACGCGCAGCAAGGAGCACCGCGCCCTGCTTCAACGGAATCGTGACGACCTCCTTCACTCCGGCCACGGCGTACTTGATCACCGTCAGGTAGTCGGGACCCGGCATGACCACGGCGGCGATGGCTTCATGCTCGGCCCGCGGATTGGGAGGGATGAAGATCAGCGGCGAATGATAGTCGAAGGCGGCAGGAATAGCCGGCAACTGGACGACGTCGTCGCCGCGGTGGACATGGCCTAGAGCACCCTCCACCGGACCAGTGACGACCACTACATCCCCGGTGAAATCGTCATACTGAACATCATGGATATATCCGTAGGCCGTATAGTCATAAATCCCCGGGCAGTTGCCGCTCTGAGGATCGATGCGGTAGACCACCCTACCGGAGTAGTCGCCGATCCCCATCTCATCGCGTGTCCGGTCGTAGTCCAGGCGCAACGGGTACTCGCCGACACCGATCGTGCCAGCGGGGGTCGGGATAGGCCAGGTCATATCAATGAGCAAGGCAGCGTTGGCGAAGCACTCGGTCACGATAGCGCGCTGGCCGTCATCAGTGAAACCAATCTGGATAGGGAAACTCCCACTCCCGACGAGAATATTGGCGACGACGTTGTTGGTGGAGGTTTGGATCGCCGTCACCCAATCGCTGCCGGATGCAGCGACAAGGCAGAATGCGCCATCCGGACTCACCCTGACGTCACTGCTGACCCCATAGGTCGCCCAGACTATTCCGATACTGCCGACGCCCCCGATCTCGGTCAGTTCATAGCTGGCGGCACCGTTTAGCGCGACGACTGAGATGGTGTTGGATCCCAGGTTGCCGATATAGGCATAAGCGTCGTCGGGTGTGATGGAAACCACTGCCGGCCACTGATTCGTGGGCACTACGGCGGCCACGCTGCCCATGGTCAAGTCGATGATGGAGACCGAATTGCTCTCCATCCCGCAGGCCACCGCCCAGTGTGAATCGGAGGTGATGGCGACATCCTGCACGCGATCCGACACCCACAGGACAGCTTCGATGGCATAGGTATCCAGATTGACGATCGTCACGTTCCCCGACAGGACGTTGCAGACCACCGCCTTGCCGCCATCCGGTGTGATCGCCACACGACGTGGGGCGTCACCTTCCGGTTCCTCTCCCGCCTGTGTCCGCCCGCGGTAGACGGGGGCACTGACGTTCGTGAAATCATAGAATTGGGGTCCCTCGAAGCGCATCGGATCGCTGCTCACAGCGCGATACCCCACCGGCGAAACGCAGCCCATGTACTGAGTGACCCCCTCGATCTGGCCCACCACCGCCTCGGCGGCGAAATCGACAATGGAGAAACGGTTCTGCCCGCTGACGGCATAGATGTGATCCGGTGATACTCCGATCCAGAAAGGAGTATAGGTGTCCGTGATGATGACGGAGTCATAGGTGTCGAAGCGGACGATGGCACTCCGGTTGCCGCTGATCGCCACAAAGGCCTTGGAGCCGTCATAGTTGACCGCCATATCGTAGGTCATGCTGATTGTGTATCCGATGATAGTCACAAGCCCCGTAGAAGACGGGGGTACCGAGGTGGAGAATTGCCAGACCGCAACTAGATCGTGGGCCGTGTTGACAATGGCTTTCTGACCGTCTCCTGAAAGCCGCACGGTTACGGGCGTCTGGGGTCCGCTGATGTTGTAGTCGTGGTTTCCGGTGACGGTATTGACATAGTGGATGCTGGTCTGCCGATCCGGGACGATGAGGTAGCTTCCGTCGGGTGTCACTTCGAAGTTGGTGAAACTGTACCAATTGCGCCCATTCTCCGAACACCAGCTGACTGTGAGCAAGGAAATCGGTACATTCGGCAGCGTCCGCACGTGGGTCAGCGTCTGTAGGTCGATCACTTCGCAGACATCGTTTATATCGCAGGCGACATAGGCGTAGTGCTGATCCTGGCTGATACGGATCACCCAGGGCTGCTCGTCGGTGGGTATGATCGCATCGATGGAGTAGTCGGTGAGGTCGATGATATACACCTCGTTGCTGAAGGCGCAGGCCACGATGGCGTAGTCGTCGCTGGTGGCGATGGCGCCGGGAAAGTCACCCACAGCGATATTGGTGATCACCGCCATCGTGGACCAATTGAAGACTGTGACGTTGTCGGTATGGCGGTTCGTCACCAGCGCCCGCTGGCCATCGCGCGTGAAGGTGTACAAGTGGAGGTAGTCACCTTCGGGCGCGATTCCCGGATCGATATCGAACTGGGAGCAGTCCCGCGGATGGGCGGGGAGGAAGTCGTTCACCGTCTGGCCCGGCTCTACCACAATTGTGTGGTAGCCGGCGTCTGCCGCCGGATCCAGAGTGGTTGTGGCCATGGCTGGCAGGGAGCCGATGACCAAGCCGCAGATCAACTGTACTGCCAGGATATTGCGTCTCATGTTCAGCCCTCCTCTATTGACGATGTGGCCTATTGAGGATACTTCGTGTTGAGGATGCCTCAGATATGACAGTTGCATTCTACCATAACGCGTCCGGAATTCGTAGGGCTTACCTGTGGCCCGCAACTGCGACCGGGTGTTCAACCTGCACGACCACCTCATCGCTGCCCATGGCGCGGCGAGCGAGGAGATACCGACGATGCCATCGCGCTCGGTGCGAGCCTGGCCCGCGGAGTAACGCTCGAGCCCGTTCAGCAGGAGTTGTCAGCAGAATACTCAATCACTGAGTATTTTTACCCGCTGAGTGCGTAGGACGTCGCATGCGAGGTGTAGGGAGGCGTAATCCCATATCCCACTATCAATTCCGTGGACTGGCCCCGGACGACAGACCGAGCTCGCGAATTGCCAGTGGAACTTCCGTTCGCTATCACCGATACTTCGCAGCCACGGCACCTGGGGGAAAGTCAGTGGTTTCGATGAAGCAAATCAGGGAGTTCGGCCGTCTAATCGGGCAGGAGTTCCGTCCTGAGCGGGTTGTGCTGTTCGGGTCCTATGCTCGCGGTACCGCCACGGACGATTCGGACGTGGATCTCCTCATCATCCTACCATACGAGGGCCGGGCTGCAGACCAATCGGTAGCCATCCGGATGCGTCTGCGCCCGGGATTTCCTGTTGATCTTATCATGCGTACCCCGCAGAAAGTGCACGAGCGTCTGGAGATGGGCGATCCATTCCTCCAGGAAATCCTTGCGGAAGGCAAAGTGCTCTATGAAGCAGATCTCCGCTGAATGGGTGGCCAAGGCCGAAGCGGATTTCGCCACCACGGAACGGGAGTGTCGAGCGCGGAAACTCCCGAACTATGACGGCGCATGCTTCCATGCACAGCAGTGCGCTGAGAAGTACCTCAAAGCTCGGCTGTCAGAAGCGGGAATCAGCGTCACAAAGACCCATGACTTGGTTGCCCTTCTCGATCAGACTTTGGCGGTCGAACCTACCTGGGAGAGCTGTCGGGAGGATCTTGCATTCCTCTCCGACTTTGCTGTGACCTATCGCTATCCTGGCGAGGCTGCTGACCGGGAGGTCGCCCTGGATGCTCTGCGCCGCTGCCGGCGCTTTCGCCAGACCGCGCGGGCAGCACTTGGCCTGCCCGATTGCGCCTGAGGGTTACTGCCATCTCGCGCTCGCGGGTCATAAATGGCCTTAAGGAAGGCATCGTGCATCCCACGAGGCATTAGCGTCCCCTTAGCCTATCGATCAGATTCCCGGGCACTCGATCAAGCGTCCGCATGCCTCGCCATGCATGTTGGATCTGCCTCAGCAGTTTCCCGCTCACACCACTCGGATCATAGGCCTTCAAGAGACCATACAGTACGATGGGATTGAACCGTTGCGGCCAGAACGCCAGATAGCGGCCTTCCCAGGAAGTGGGACCGAATTGCATCTTGAACTGGTAGACAGGTTTGAATCGATGGAAGTGACCCAGACGGTCGAATGCCAGCTGTAATGCCAGCTCTATGATACGGCTTTGGCTCGGATCATCCACATGTTCGTTGGCAAGAGGCGCTGTACCGAGAGTAGCCATCGCATAGCCCTGCTCCTTCAGAAGACGGAATGTCTCCGTAATCAGCAGCTGGTTCGTGCCGCGTAGCGTCTTCTCCCTACGGCGCATCAGATCGAAATAGATGCCGTTTCTTGAGTAAATAGGGGTGCATACTACGAATGCCTCAACCTGGTCATCGTTAAGCGCCAGGAAGTACTTACGTTCTCCCGGATCAGCGAGACTGGGCTCGCCAATCAAGAAGGCGAACTCACCCGAGCCCTTGAATTTCA
>JAGMDA010000061.1 GCA_023128935.1 Candidatus Eiseniibacteriota bacterium
GAAAGCAGCAGTGCGCCGGCAACAGCAAGGATGGCGGGGATCACCAGGCCCATTCGGGCTCCACGCGGGACTCCCTTGCGCACACCCGCGGCACACGGGGTTTCCTGTTCGGTTTTCGGCCTACTGTGGACCATAACAGTCGATGACATCATCCAGACCTCCCCCAGCGGATCTCTCTGCCAATGGATCCGTAGAACCCGAGCACTGCCTCGAACTCCAGAGCTTATGAGGATACCCGCAAATCGACCTATCGATCAAGCCTCGAGCCTCGTTCTGAATTGGCCCGGGGGCCCCACCCATCTTGGGCTCACTGCCATTGAGCCCGCTGGCCTCAAAACGAGGCAGCTTCCGCTTGCCGGTCCGGCAGCCGCGCGGTATAGGGTGACACGAGGCTCAAGAAGCGGTCACCGCCCAGCAGAGAGGTCCCGAATGAATGCGTATCTCTATTTGATTATAGCCCTGCTCCTCAATGCGGCAGCAAATCTGCTTCTCAAGTATTCTGCCATTCGGGAGGGAGGAGCCCAACCGGAAGCACTGCACGGGATTGCAGGCATCGTCCACACCTATCTCACAGTTCCCTTCCTGGCCGGCCTGGCCTGCTTCGCCCTGAATGTGCTGATCTACACCCAGGCCCTCAAGAAGCTTCCCATCTCTGTCGCATACCCGCTCATGGTCTGTGGCGGGTATCTGATCATTCTCCTCGTTTCCTGGTTCCTGTTCCAGGAGCGACTGCCCCTTATGCGCTACGTTGGCGCTGGCCTTATGTTGACCGGTCTCTGGTTCCTCGTGCGGTGAGATCGCCTGCGACCCGGAGACGGCCCCTCTCCTTGGCACTTGAGTTGCTATTTCCTGTGGTTTCGTCCGGATGATGTGACCGTGTGTCGACAGGTGTGCAGATACGCGGCCACAGTAAATGGCTAGTGAGAAGTGCGGGCTAGAGAGGGGTATGGTCCATCTGTGAGGAAGGGTGATGCTGGTCACCGTGGAGTCCTATGCCATTTCCGGGATCCAGGCGCTTCCAGTGCAGGTGGAGGTGGATCTGGCCAGAGGCTTCCCAACACTCGTTCTGGTGGGGTTGGCCGACGCTGCTGTCAGGGAGAGCCGCGAGAGGGTTTCTTCGGCCCTGAGGAATCAGGGGCTGAAGTTCCCCGACAAGAAAATCACCGTCAATCTTGCGCCCGCTGGTGTACCGAAAGGCGGGGTTGTCCTCGACCTGCCGATCGCAATCGGGCTCCTGGTGGCATCCGGTCAAGCTCCAGCCGAACATCTTGCGGAGTGCGCCTGGGCGGGGGAGCTGTCTCTGAACGGTACTATCCGCCCCATCTGCGGTTGCCTGTCGATGGCCTTGGCTGAGACCACCCGGCAGCGGGCCGGTCGGACGATGATTCTGCCCAAGGGCAACGGACCGGAGGCAGTCGGGGCCGGGGGAGTGCGGGTCGGGGAGGTCGGCTCGCTCAAAGAGGTTGTGCAGATTCTGTTTGATGGCCCCGGGCGCATTGCCAATTGCTGCATAGCATCCCAAGTCCCCCCGGAGAGCGATCTTCCCTTGGCCGCGGACATGGCCGATGTCAGGGGTCAGTTTGCCGCCCGCCGCGCGCTGGAGGTAGCTGCAGCGGGGGGGCACAATATCCTCTTTATCGGTTCGCCAGGCACGGGCAAGTCGATGCTCGCGGAACGCCTGGTCGGAATCCTGCCACCCATGATACGGCAGGAGAGCCTGGAAGCCACCATGGTCCACGGTGCGGCCGGCCTGCTGCCCGCCGGCTCCGGACTCCTGGCCAAGCGACCCTTTCGCGCGCCGCATCACACGATAACGGAGGTTGGGCTCATCGGTGGTGGGCGACCACCCCGGCCAGGCGAGATCAGCTTGGCCCACCGGGGGGTTCTTTTCCTTGACGAGCTGCCGGAGTTCCGCCGCCATGTTCTGGAGGGATTGCGCCAGCCGCTTGAGAGCGGGGAAGTCACGATCAGCAGGGCCGGTGTAGCGGTGTCCTTCCCGTCTCGCTTCCAGCTCGTTGCTGCCATGAACCCCTGCCCCTGTGGAAGACGGCTCGATCACCGGGGTGGCTGCCGATGTAGTCCGCAGGCGATCGATCGCTACCTCGGCCGCATCAGCGGCCCGCTCCTGGACCGGATGGAT
Organism: Candidatus Eiseniibacteriota bacterium; assembly: GCA_023128935.1. Classification (GTDB taxonomy): domain Bacteria; phylum Eisenbacteria; class RBG-16-71-46; order CAIMUX01; family WJJG01; genus DAOVQB01. The sequence continues at coordinate 2,141 of JAGMDA010000061.1, forward strand.
ATCCATCTAGAGATGGCGCCGGTCACCTTCGCGCAGATGTCTCTGCTGCGTCCCGCGGAGGACAGCATGACGGTTCGCTCCCGAGTTCGCGCCGCCACCGAGCGCCAGAGCGCGCGCTTTCTGGACGACCCCAGGGTCTTTTTCAATGCCCAGATGGGGCTCCAGGCAATCCGCTCCCATTGCCATCTGCGCCGCCGGCCCCTCGGAATCCTGCGCATGGCAGTTGCGCGCCTGAGCCTCAGCCCCCGTGCCTTTCACCGGGTGCTGCGGATCTCACGAACAATTGCGGATCTGGCGGGTTCGGAGGAGATCGGCGAGGTGCATGTTCAGGAAGCGATCGGCTACCGGCTGCTCGATCGTGGCGTGGGATCGCCGGTTGGCTAGGCACCTGGGTCACGCAAGATCCCGCGGCCTGGGGTTGATCTCAGTTCGTGACCTGTGGCTGAAGGCCCACGGCTACCCGATTAGGCAATTATTTCATTTATTTGCTCAATTGATGTTTCGGGATTTTCAACCTCAATCACAATCTGTTTATAATCATCATTTTGTAAATCGATGATGATTGTTTTCCCCTTATGTACAACATCCCAAAATACTTTTTCTCCATGAGCCCTGTAGGTTCCTGCTGTTATTATTCCAGGAATGTATGTTCCTGGTGACTTCCAGCCTTTTGGCCTGGATATTTCTCCATTATTGATTCGTGCTTGCTGAACGTGAGATAGCGGGATTCGCAATTCCGACTTTAATGCCCAGAGCTTATGAGAGCCTTTTACAGAAAGGATCATGTCTTGATTATCAAATGTTATTTCTACCATTTATCTATCCTCCATTATATGCTCAGCTCTGTTTGAGAGGAGTTCGCTTCGTCTTGATGTAGGGGAGCGGGAGAGTGAGGGTCTGTCTCAATGACCTCATCGCAGTTTACGAGTTCCGGCGAGAGCTTGCCCAATCGCTTGATAATCACTCGGATGGCGTCAGGATTGGAATCGATGAGCAAGAAGTGGCGGCCATGTCTTGCCGCTGCTTCGCCAAGGGTGCCGCTTCCTGCAAAGAAGTCCATGAGCAAGTCGCCACGCTTGGAGTGAACTTTAACGATCCTCTCCAGTACCGCGAGAGGTTTCTGTGTCGCGTACCCGGTCTTTTCTTTGCTGTTCGGGCTGACAATTGTATGCCACCAGACATCGGTCGGTGTCTTTCCCCTGGCAGCCTTCTCCTTGCCGACAAGTCCTGGTGCCATGTACGGGATGCGATCCATTTCGTCAAACTCGAATGTGTAGTTATGCGCATCGCGCACGTACCAAAGGATGTTGTCGTGCTTTGCGGACCACTTTGACTTGGACCTGGCCCCATAGTCATATGCCCAGATGATTTCACTCATGAAGCAATCGCGCCCGAAAACATCGTCGAGGAAGACCTTTGCGTAATGAACCTCCCGAAAATCGAGGTGGAGGAAGAGCGATCCAGTAGGACACAGAATCCGATGGGCTTCGGCAAGGCGGGGGCCAAGGAACTCCATGTAGTCATCATAGGCATCGGCATAGCCGCTCTTGCCAAGCTTCACGGTACGGTATCTCTTTCCTTGAAAGCCAGTTCGATCGCCTCCGGATTCGTCCTGGATCGTCTTCATGCGGAGTCGTTCTTGGCGTCGACCGGTATTGAACGGGGGATCTACGTAGATCAGATCCACACTTGCGTCAGGCATTTCGCGAAGGATTGGGAGATTGTCCCCGAAGATGATGCGATTCATGTTTCTCCTCTTCCAGCAGACTGGGGCGAGCTGAACTCCGACTCCTGGGCATCCTCCGGTCCGCTCCATTTACTCGCTAGAGGACCCGTCCCCTGTCTCGCCGCCCCCGCGGAACGCAACCGGCTGCAGGGTACTGCTGTTGGGGG
>JAGMDA010000610.1 GCA_023128935.1 Candidatus Eiseniibacteriota bacterium
CCTTGGTCTAGTCCTAAACGCCCAGGAAGGCTTCCAGGTAGTCACCCATGATAATCAGGCCGTCTCCGGTGATGAAGCTCATCCAGGCCTTGCCCTCGTTAGCAGCCTTGACCTCGCCGAAGGCACACAGTCCGTCCGCCTCGGCCAGGGCGGCCAGGGCGAGCGGGTGCCAGAAGCCGTTACCCTGAGCGTAGTTCGGCCACCAGCCTGTGACCATGAGCTCAGCGTCCAGCTGCCAGACATTCGACCAGGTCGTGACCACCAGGTCATAGCCAGGCACATCGGTATCGAACTCCACGCCGATAACGTCTGAATGCAACGAACCCAGGCCGACCACGCGAGTCTCGTCATAGATGCCGCTCTCGGTCATGCCACGGTCGTACTGGAGAATCCAGTAGTAGAGGAAGTCGGCGAAGGAAACCTCGTTACCATCGTGAAGCGGATGGCCTAAGGTGCCCGTGGGGTAGTAGGCGACCGACACCCGGCTGCCCACCTTTCGGTCAGGATTGGCAGCGAACCGTTCTCCTACCGTGACAACCTTCTGGTTAGCCGCGTCCCAGGATCCCCAGGCGGTGTCAGGGGCAATGAACACTGGATCACTTGCAGCCTTTGTCATGTCAAGGGTCACCCAAGCTTCGGTGACTCCCGATGGAGTTCCCACCGGTACATAGACGTCGGCCTTCTCAAGGCGTCCCGGAAGGCGCAGGCCGGTGCTCGTGTCGGGATGGTGGGCCATATCGCCCGTGGCGCGGAGGGGGAACATGTCGTAGACGGTGTTGGAGCCGGCAACGGGGTTCCACGGCTCGACCAGCAGGTCGAACAGGGCGACCTTGAGGTCTCCGCCTACAGTAGGATTACCCGTCGGCACCCCACCGTCTGTGAAGTGAACGGTGAAGGCCCACATCCAGGAGCCATAGACGCCACCGGAAAGATCCGCTGCCACGTCCACTTCGTTGCTCAACCCTGTGAAGCCAAGACTGTCGATGAGGTATATCATGCCCCGCCTCATGTGCTCGCCCAGAGCTATGTCGAACATGTCTCTGCGCTCATCCATGGTGTCGAAGTTCAGCATTATCAGATCTGCTGCAGCATCTAGGAAGGGTTCGGCCTGGGGGTTCCCAAGGTCCCATTCGTCCCAATCGATGCCAGGCAGGTATGCGAACGCCGGAATTCCGGTCTTCCAACCATCGGTGTGGAACCAGTAAAACATGTCGCCGTCATCCCGGGCAATCACCGTGCTCACCCAGCCGCCGGTGTAGAAGGTCCAGTCACCAGCCTCGATCTTGGCCTTGTTGTTCACGATCGGGCTGAGAATGGTCGCCATATCGCCATAGACGGGGGTGAACTTGAAGCCCGCCAATTCCAGCTGAGACCCAATGTAGTCACCAATTGCATTGCGCTGCGGGTCGTCGCTCCTGATGGCAACCTTGACCTCAATCTGCGTGCCGTCGTACCGCAGCTCATTTGTCCCCGCATCGTACGTGACGAGCTTTGTCACTCCCGGCTTGCCGTTGAGGTCCAGCACCCTCTCCCTGAACTCGTACAGACCCAGTCCCGGGAGAGTTCCTTCGCAGTACGCGTACTGGGCCTCGAGAGCCAGGACGTTGTTGGTCATCAAGGGATCGTTCAAGTACCTCATGCGGTCTCCCGACAAAATGCCGGTCTGCACGTACCTCGGTACCGCCATGCCGCCCATGATGCCAAGAGCAATGTGGTCGCGGTCGATCAGCTTCTGCCAGGCTGCCAGAACGTCGAAGTCGTAGAACGGGTTCAACGTGCCGGTCGTGAACTCCGGTCCGTAGAAGTTCGGCCGCAGGGTGTTCCACGAGCCGAAACTGTCCTTCATCCAGTAGTTCGGGTCGTCCGATATCGCATCATAGAGCTCGGAATCGGAGAGGGTCTGCACATAAATGTGGTAATCGCCAGCAAGCAACCGTGAAACCCCGGTCGGCTCGTCGGGCACTCTCTCGATCGTTACCGTGTTGACCCAGGCGCCCGCGCGCGCTGGCCCGGTCTTACCCAGCAGAAGCTCGGTAAACTTGTTCGCCTGGTCGGGGTAGTCCGCGAAGCGCGTAAGCTGGAGGGTCTTCGCGAGGGGGTAGACCGCCTCCAGGTACATCGGCCCTGCGCCCACCCAGTAGTGCCCTTTCGCTGCACCGAAGTCATACAGGTTTTGCATGCGCGGGTTGATCTCGGCAGTGAAATTACCGAGGCCGCGGGCGGCGTACTCGTCGAAGATGAAGTCGTAGTAGGGGAGCTCCACGCCCTGTGCCACGAAGCTGGCGGTGACGGTTACATGCGCGCTGGGCATAGTGAAGGCAGTGGTCGCATCTCCATCATCCACGAAGGTAACCGCAGGGTCTGACGTCCACACGTCAAAGGTGTAGTACCCCCACGTGCACTTTCCGTATATGCTGACATCGCTACCTTCAAGGTAATGACCTACCGCAGCCACATCAATCGCCGTTCCACCGTCCAGAGGGGTTGCCACCAACGTGAGGCTATAGTGGCCTTCCGGTAGCACATCGAAGTTGGCGGTGACGGTTACAGCTGCAGCAGGCATCGTGAACTTGGTCTCCGCTGCATTTTCATCAGCGAATGTGCCTGCCGGCGCGCTCCAGTTGATGAAATAGTAGCCAGCTTCCGGTACTGCCTTTATGTCGACCTCAGTGTCCTTCGCATAAGGCGACGTACCGGTCACATCAGTAGCAGTTCCGGTATCGACCGGAGACACGGCCATGGTGAGGGCATACGTGGTCGGTGCCCCGTCACAACCCGGGATCACCATAGCTATGATGATTATTGCTGCCAACACAGGCAGCAAAAACTTTCTTGCCATGTTTTGTTTTCACCTCCTATAGATTTGCCAGTTTTTCTGTTTTACCACAAACGCCGTTTATCGTATGCTCCCACCTCCCTTGCTCCCGTATTCTTGTAGTCGCCCCGATTGCATCGGGGCCCCGTGGTGAGTCCAACCGAACCACCGGTTGCCCCACAAACCGGGCAACCACACTCCTGATCTTCCTCTCACTCGTGCCGGCCCTGTAGGCCTTTCACCTCCGCAGCATGGCACCCGCATGCCACCTGCTCTCGGCGGGGACTGAGTCCCAGCCCTCCGAAGCTCTGACA
>JAGMDA010000611.1 GCA_023128935.1 Candidatus Eiseniibacteriota bacterium
GGCTTCTCGATCAAGGGCTTCAGCCATCAAAAATTCGGTAATCGGGGGACATCTATGATAGGTATTAGTCAAGGGAAAATGGAGATTTCCCTTTCCGCCCTCCATAGGTTGATCTCCCGGTGGCATTGTTTTAGTTCTCACGTCTGCGTTCCGAGTGCTTGTTAATCTGTATCATTGGGTCCCCTCGGCCTTAGAGGCCGAATTCGACCAGACATCTATTTGCTGCCTCAGGCCGGGAACGGCGTGTTCTTTTAGGGCCGTCCCCGTTCTATCCGCCGTCGCAGAAGATTGAGTTAGGGTCAACCCACCGGCCCCGAAACACAATAACGGGCGCCTCGCGAAATTTGTCCGCTTGCGCAGTCCCCAGAATGCGGGGCCCGGCGGGCGATTCTTCGGCAAACGTGCTCTATGTCCAAATGCTTTGAACCGGTCAGGCCACCAAAAAGCCTGACCCAGGTTCAAATGCGGTTTGACGCAAGTCAACCGCAAGCATGTATCCAACAAGTTTCCGGGCCACAGCAAGTGTCGCCCGGTTCCTGTTTCCGCGTGTAAGTTCTCTCTCGTGCACGGCGGCAAGTTCTTCGTTCCAGAGCGGCGCAAGTTTCGCGGCCTGCACAAGAACCGGCTGAAGATGTTTGTTGCGCTGTTTCGATATCGGGCCGCGCATCGTTTTGCCCGCCGACTCCCTCTGGGCGCTGCAAAGGCCGCAGTAGCTTACAGCGTGTTTTCTCGAACTGAACCGCGTGGGGTCGCCGATCTCAAGCGCCCATGTCAAGGCCGTCACCTCGCCAACACCCCTTATTGTCATCAGAAGTCCAACTCGTCTCTTAAGGTCCGGATGTTCCTTCAGGGCTGCAAGCAGCTTCCTCTGGACGGCCTCGAACATCTCCTTGCCGGCGCGGCTGATCTTCAGCATCTCGATCACAGACTCCGGAACGTGTTCGACCGTCTCCAACAGCTCGTTGAAATATTTCCTGCCACGGAGGCGCTTCTTGTTGTACTGTGCCCCAACTTCCATAAGCAACCCGCCCATCTTGTTCTGGAATTTGACCGACTCACGCACCATCAGGTTGCGGTAACGCAGTACGCGTCTAAGCTCTCTGATGCTCTCCGGCGCCATGTAACACTCGGGGAGAAAGTTGCACCTGAGAAGGTCTGCGATCTTCTCGGCATCGACTCTGTCGTTCTTCTTCTTTGACCCGGCAATCGCCTTGAGCATCTTGGGATGGGCGACCTTCAGTTCCATGCAATGGGGTTTTAGAAAATCGTAGATCCATCCTGTGAAAAGGGTGGCTTCCAGAGCCCCGACCCAGGGCTCATCGATATCCCTGACCCACTTCGACAACTCTTTGCGGCTCGCCTCGACAACACCCTCGTCGACAATCCTGCCGTCCTCCTGCTTCCTGCAGTAGGCAATCGTTTTCTTGTGGACATCCAGCCCGACATAGTACATGCTTTTCATAGTAAATCTCCTTGGTGGTTTATGGTTTTGAGCGAGTCATATACTTGGCTCAACAGGCGATTATAACGCCCTACCTGCCACCAGGGAGTCTTTGCACTTATCAAAGACCAAGTCCCACACCTATGCATTCAAACACGATCCCGAAATAAGAATTTCGGGTCATGTCCCCT
>JAGMDA010000612.1 GCA_023128935.1 Candidatus Eiseniibacteriota bacterium
TTCCTGCACCTGATTGGCAAAGTGGGAAGTCTCGGGCCCGGCGCGAAAGATTGGTCCCCAGTATGGGTTGAAGGTTGCCTCCATTTCGGCCGTGAGCTTCTCGAGCGAGCTGCGCAGCCTCCGGATCTGTCCGCGCAGCGCTTCCTTATGCGCAGGGATCTGGCGCCTACCTCCTCCAAAATCACGATCGCGCAGGAACCGCTTGACCACGCCCTCTGGAAACTGTCCCTCCAGAGCGCGGTCCAGGAAGTCGCGCCAGGCGACTAGCCGGTCAATCTGCCGTTCCAGCACGACCAGCTTCAAGCGCTGGCCGCGCGTTTCCGTGAGGCTCTCGAGTTCCCTTTCCAACCCCCGGATGATCATCGCGGTCCGCCAGCCGCAAATCCGCTTCGACTTGAGGATATCGCCGTAGGTGTGGTCGCCGAAGAACAGGATCTTATCTCCCTGAACACCCAGTACTTTCTCAAGGGCGTGCACCGAGCCACCAGAGTAGGTGAAGCGCGGCCGCCTGGACCCTCCCCTGCACAGGACGCGAGGCGACAGGGGACGCAGCGGGTCGTGGCGCCCAAAGAAGGCGGGCTTTCCGGCCCGGACAACAATCTGGTCAAAGAAATCCGTCCAATGCTGCCGGCCCTCCAAGCGCCCGTCGAGCAGTTGCGCCATGATCAGCGCGGTGTAGGGCCCCTCGGAATTGGTGAGCAGGAACAGCTTGATGCCCTGACTGATAATGCGATCCAGTATCTCGGGTAATTGGGAATCCAGCTCGAGAAAGCGCATCGGGTGGCGGGCGATGACCCGCTTGATACTGCCGTCGGCGTGCGCCTCGTCCATGCTCCCGCGCACATCGTCATACAACCGCCGATAGTTCACCGGCTCGCTGCCCGCGTCCATCAGGTCCACCATCTGCGCGTACAGACTGATCTCCGGGAGTGAAAAGAGCGTATCGACCGGCACGTAGGTTGCACCCCCGAGCCGGATGCGGTGCCGGGCGTAGAGCGCCTTGCGCTGCTCCGGGGGGAGCTTGCGCGTGCCGTGGTAGCCCTGGACCACATAGCGATGGCGGTCCATCTTCAGTATGTTGCCCCGCGCCTTGTCCACCGTAAGCCCACGGACGACGAAATCGGGCTGGTACTTCAGCCGCAGCAAGGTTTGCGGATATCCAACAGCAACGAGCTTCGGCTTGGCCTTCTCGAACGCCAGGCGCTCGAAGGGCACCGGCTTGTAGGTGGCGAGGGTGTGATCCATGTCAAAGCCGATGGCCCGGATGCTCTCCAGTCGCAGGTTCCGGTTCACGTAGATCCGCTGAATGGGGTCGATGTCGACCAGGTTTGGTCTCAACTCACCCTCGCCCTGAATCCGTTTCTTCTCTTCCCAGCGCCGCGCGCAGAACGCGGGCGGCGTTTTTCCATGCGATCCGCTCTATCGTCTCCGCCGACATTCCGCGGCGCTCCAATTCCCTTTGGATCATCGGGAAATCCTGCACACCACTAAACCCCTCGGGTAAGCGAGTGATGCCGTCCAGATCCGTTCCGATCGCTACGGCATCGCTCCCCCCCACGGCCAGCGCATGCTGGATATGATCGGCCACGTGGGCCAGCGTGCCCCCCTTACCATCCGG
>JAGMDA010000613.1 GCA_023128935.1 Candidatus Eiseniibacteriota bacterium
GCGATGAGGCCGGCTCCGGCGATGAGGCCGGCTCCGGCGATGAGGTCGGCTCTGGCGATGACTCCCGCGACACAGGGAGATCTGGTGGCGATAGTCGCCCCTGGGTACGGATCGGGGCGTTGGTTACACACTCCCAGATCGAGAAAAGCACAGAGTTGTATAAGCGCGCCCTCCTCCTGTGCGAGGCCTCAGCAGAGATCGGATCGCCCCAGATCCGGAATCGCGGCACGCTGGGAGGCAACATCTGCAATGCCTCGGCATGCGCCGATACGATCCCGCCGCTGATAACCTTGGGCGCACAATTGACAATCCACTCCGTGCGAGGGAAAAGGCATCTGCTGCTGGAGGATGCGATTCCCGCGCCCTACGAGACGGTCCTAGCTGACGATGAGATCCTGACCGCGGCCTCCTTCCCCTCTCTGGCGACCGGAGCGGGTTCGGCTTTCGTCAAGCTCGGCCGGCGAAAGGCACTCTCGATCTCGCGCATGAGTATCGCGGTAGTCCTCGAACGAGACCACTCCGGCAATCTGCGCCGCGTACGCATCGCTGCCGGATCTGTCACCCCAACGGTCCAGCGCTTTCATTCGATCGAAAACCTCTTGAGCGGAAAGGCCCCCTCCGCAGCGCTCTTTGCATCTGCCGGCAAGGCCCTGGCGACCGAGATGATAAGGATCTCCGGGAGACGCTGGTCCACGCCCTATAAAGAACCTGTCGTGGCCGCGCTCCTCAGACGTGCGCTAGTCAGGGCCACTGGGAACGAGCTGTTGAAGGATCTGGTGGAGAGATAGGTCGGTGAGCTCCGGTCTGAAAGGGCGGCTAAGCACAGAGGTTTTCGGGAGGCACACCTCTCTGCCGAGCCAGAACCAGGGCGACCACCTCGACAAGGGAAATACCCCCAACGCAATGGCTAGAGGGTCGAAGAAAAGCTGCCGCCTGGCATCTTCATTCGATACAATGCCGCAGGGACCAATTGCGGGTGGTGGTCGGCAAGCTTCTGGAAGGGAGGAGACCGTAAGATGAGCAGTGCTCGCCTGTCCAAGGACGAGATCATCGGAGTGATTGAAGAGTATCGCGATAGCCTTCGCGCACTCGGCGTCCGACGACTGGGCTTGTTTGGGTCATTCGTGCGGGGCGATGAACATGACCAAAGCGACGTAGATCTGTTGGTGGAATTCACACCCGGGCAGAAGACTTTCCGGTGCTTTATGGAACTATCCTTCATGCTCGAGGACATCCTGCTCCGGCGCGTTGAGATTGTGACGCTGGAATCGCTCAGCCCGTACATCGGCCCACATATCCTAAAAGAAGTTGAGTATGTCACCATTGCCGCTTGACTACCTTCGCCACGTTCTGGACGAATGTAATGTGGAGCTTCACATTACTTGACGAAGCCGACTACCTCGCGAGCATGGTAGAAGAACTGACACGCGAGCAGTTTCTTCAGGACGAAACCGCGAAACGCGCATTCTCAAGGAGCATCGAAATCATCTGCGAAGCCGTGAAGCAGGTACCTCGAGAGATCAGAGCGCGGTACGCCGCGGTTGAGTGGCGCATGATCGCCGGCATGCGCGATAGAGTGATCCATGACTACTTCGGCATTGACTACGACATAGTGTGGGATGCCGCCGTCAACAACGTACCACAACTGCGCAGCCAGGTGATCGAGATCCTCTAACGTGAAGGCGATGCCGGCCCTAGCTCGCGGGACAGTACCTGAGTTGGGCCAGGAGCATAGGTCCAACCCTTCGTCGACCAGGATGCTCATGCGCCTACGCCATGCTCCAATAATCACCGAACCAGGGCTATCGCATCGGCCTTTCTCAAGGCCAACGCAATCAGACAACTGCTCGAGATCGAGGCCCCCGAGGAGCTTCTCGAAGGCCTTCATCCCGCCAAGACCCTCAAGATCAAACTGGAGGTCGACACCAATCCGCCCGGCGGCTTCGAAACGGAAATGCAGTACGTCCTGCGCCCTTCCCCTTCGCCGTCCGCGTCTACAACCTTCCCGATCTCTTCGCTGGCAAGCTGCACGCCGTTCTCTGCCGTAGGTGGAAGAATCGAGTGAAGGGGCGTGACTGGTACGACCTCGTCTGGTACGCGGCGCGGCACCCGGCCGTCAGGATCAGCCACCTCGCCGCGCGCCAGGAGACATCTCGGCTGGCGCGGGAGCGACGTCCCGCTCTACCTCACCGGACCTCAAGACTTCAAACACCTGCAGTCGCTTGCCCTTCGCGCCAGTGCGCCCCTCCGTGAACTCCGCAACCTTCCGTAGCTGCTTCCGGTAGCCGGCACGTCCCCCAAAATTGTCCAGGAAGAAGTAGGCCTGTCCCTCCCAGTCGACGATGTAGCGGATGCCTTCCGCCTCGATGTAGCTCAATAGCGTCCCGGCGCGGATGGCGCGGTAGGCGTTGTCATTAATGACTCCGTCAAGGTTCACGACTCGTCGTCGACTGTAGTAGCCGTAGATGCCGGCATTGAACGATCCAATGATGTCTTCTGGTGCGGTTTCCTCGTTGATCCACCGAACACCGTCATCGTACATGGTCCAGATGAATGAACCAAACGGCCGGTCGCTGCAGGACCATACGCCCAGTGTGTTGGTCAGAGTCGCCGTGACATAGACTGTGACCAGAAGAATGACCGACACTCGTAGGAGGCGCGCACCACGGTGAGCCAGTTGCTTGGTGAGGGATCGCATCAGCGTCTCTCCAAGTGCGCAGAGCAGAAGCACCAGGATGAAAACAGCTGTGTGCAGATAGCGGATTCCCGGAAAGAGTCCCGTGCTATAGACGAGGACCAAGAGCGATGCGTAGAGGATGAGGAAGAAGAGCGGGCGATATGCGTCCCAGTATAGCCGGCAGATCCCGTACATCGCTGCGGCGAGCACGGTCAGCCCGCCAAGCAGCGCGGCGGGATTGACACCCCGGAGGGTCTTGGGGAAGAGGCGGACCACTAGGCCGAGATCGATGGCTTCGAAGAGGTGTTGGATACCGAGGGCTATGTACTTGACCGTTAGCAACAAGTTGTATGGCTCGAGGAGGCTAGTACGCCAGAAGCGGTGGCGATAGCTTATAGCCTGGCCACTGGCAGGCACAGGAGTCCCTGAGGAGTGGACGGACCAGATGATCCAGGGGGCGAGCATGAGTGTCATGCCGCTGAAGGCAGCCACCCAAGCTGCCGGGCGAGGGCGGGGATAACCTCGGTTGAAGCAAAGGAGATCAAGCGGAAACACAAGAGCCAGGGCCAAGTGGTCGACGCGTGCCAAGACTGCAATGCCGAGGAGCATGCCCAGGAGAAACATCCGGCGCGGGGTCGCACATTCCCTCACATGGAGGTAGGCGTACGTGGTGAGCGCAAAGGTCACAAGCGACAGAGATGTTTCAAGACCGTTGAGCCCAATGCGGATCACCGCCGGATAGTTGAGTGCCCAGAAGAGAGCGGCGCACAGACCGGACCATCGATAACCTAGGACGCGCGAGATGATCCGGAACACGAGATAGGCACTCGCGATGCTGCAGATTGAACAGAGTGCGAGAGTGAGATGCATGACGACATCCGGGTTCCGCGGAACGACCGTGAAGATAAGAACGAGGATCGCCATCCAGAGGGGCTGGAATCCGTTGGTGGGACTGACCCCATCGAACGTCACACCATTGCCGGCCGCAGTATTGCGTGCCACCTGGAGGTAGTAGAAGGTGTCATCGTCGAGGAGACGGGTTAGCGTCTCGTAGGGCGGCAGCGACGCCAGATGGAGGCGGATCGCCAGACCCGCGAGGAGCGCGGCTGCTAGGATGATAAGCGGTAGACCTCTGCTGAACGCTCCGCCAGCCGGAGGAGCGGCAGCGACGGTTATGGCTGGTACTCGCGGGCGCCTCTGGGTCTGCGTCGGGACGCTCTTCAGAGACATGGCAGCGTGTCCCTTCTGAAGACCCCGTCACGTTGGGCCGCTTGATCTAGCGGTCCTTATCCATCAGCCTCACATAGACCATAGCACTTCTGGCTCCCACGTGTCAGCGCCATTGTGTGAGGGTACTTTAGACACAGGTCTCATGGTGGGGGCCGCCCAGGGGCAACAGGCTGTCTTCCGTCTGTCGCAATAGCTTTGCTTTCCCTGCCGCTGGCCCAGAGCCGGACAGCCGGAACACCGGCCTAGAAGATCCTGATCTCCGCCTTCACTCTGTAGTCGAAGGAAGTCTCGTTCCTGAACAAGAGCTCGCAGCTCGTCCGGGCAGCCACCGCTCCGAACGCCCTCCTCAGGCGGTGGCGCGGGTCGGTGCCGGCCGGTTCGTGGAGGCCCTGCGGGAGGTCAGGCATCAGTCTCGAAGGGGGGTCGCTCCCACTGAACATCTTTGAGCTGCGGACAGCGCGAATATGCTAATATTGTAGCCAGGAGGCTAGGCATGTCAACGAGCTGTAGCATACCTGTCCATGGCAAGGTCACCTGTGTCATCGCCTGCTTGGTTGCCGCGTTCCTGTACAGCCCCACGATAGCCCGGGCCGGTACCTTTACCGATATGGAGTTCGATGCACCCATCGGCTGGACCGGCTCACTGGCCTGGGGCGATTACGATTCGGATGGCGACCTCGACCTGCTGACCACCGGTGAAGAGGAACCCAATCATGTTGTTGGCAAGATTTTTCGCAACGACGGCGACTGCGTATTTACCAATGCGGGTATTTCGCTGATGGGCGTAGTTGTCGGCGCGGTAGAATGGGGCGATTACGATAACGACGGCGACGTGGACATTCTCATGTCGGGTATTATTAGTGGTGGGGGGATCATCACGCTCATCTATCGTAACGACGGCCAGGGCGTTTTCACTCTCTGTAATCCTGACATACCGCCCATGATGTGTTGCGATGTCGCCTGGGGGGATTATGACAATGACGGCGATTTGGATATTTTGATCACGGGTGATCGCATATCCTCTGCTCAAACGCTGATCTATCGAAATGATGGTGACGGCAGCTTCACGGACATCGGCGCCGATCTGCCTGCGATCTACTGGTCTTCAGCTGATTGGGGAGATTATGACAATGACGGGGACCTGGACATCCTGCTTGCGGGCAAGTTGTCTTCCTCGGAACGTCTCACTCGCATTTATCGCAACGAAGGCGACGACACCTTCACTGAAATTGATCCCGGGATGATCGGCCTTGCATGTGGTTCGACCGAGTGGGGCGACTTTGACAGCGATGGTGATCTGGATGTACTGCTGACCGGTACCCGGGACCTTTATAATAGCGAAGCGATCACGCGTATCTACCGCAATGATAATGACGGCAGTTTTGTCGATATCGAAGCCGACATTATCGATGCCGGCTGGGGCGAGGGCCAGTGGGGTGATTATGATAACGATGGTGACCTGGACATACTGATCTCGGGTTGGCAGAACATGCATGCGCCGATCCTGGCCGTCTATCGCAATGATGGCGGGGGGATCTTTCTGGATATCGAAGAAGATAGCCTGACGGTTGCCGAAGATGCAGATGTCATCTGGGGTGATGTAGACAATGATGGTGATCTGGATTTTGCCACTTATACATCAGAGCCGTGGCCGCCACACGTTAAGCTCTATCGTAACGACGGTGGTTTTTCTCCGAACAACCCGCCGACCGCACCGCCGGGCCTGTTCACGACAACTGTCGAAAATTCCCTCGAGCTTCACTGGGATGCGGCGGGCGACATCGAAACCCCCGCGCCGGGTCTGACCTACAACCTGCGGATAGGCAGGAGTCCGGGAGGGGTGGAGATTCAGTCCCCCATGGTCGCCTTTGTGCAAAACCACCGCCAGATTGTGGCTCCGGGTAACGTCGGGCACAACCTCACCTGGCCGGTGACGGGACTAGCACCGGGAACTTATTACTGGAGCGTGCAGGCGAGCGACAACGCCTATTCCGTATCGCCCTTCGCTCCTGAAGCCAGTTTTGTAGTTCATCCGTATTCGGGGTTGACCGATCCTGATGAAACGGTCCCGGTGGACCGAGTGTTGATCACCAGTGCGCCGAATCCCTTTTCCACCACGGTTCGTATCAACTACGACCTGCCTGCGGCCACATTTGTCACGCTGAAGGTCTTTGATCCGCAGGGTCATCAGGTCGCGAAGTTGTTTGAGGGCTGGCAGACCCCAAACACGCACGCGGTGGTGTTTGATGGCCGCGAGCTTGATTCAGGACTCTACTTCGTCCGGTTGGAGCTGGGCGCGACAACGCAGTCGAGCCGAATGATCCGGCTGCGATAAGCGTGTGCATTCGTCCGGATAGGTCGGCAAGCTCCGGCCTGAACGGGGGGTACTGGTGCGTTTCAGCGCGGGTTTTCTATCCCCGAATTTTGGTGTCGATGGGGTTTTATTTCCGCCTAAATCCAGTGAAGAACGCGCGTTTTCCCCAAGATTGTTCACCAACGCCTTGGTGTGAGGTTGCCTCCGGGTGGCCGAAGTTGGCGTTCCGCTCCGGGCCAAACATGATAACCGACCGGGACGCCGGTGTGCGCCCAATCATTGGAATGGACTTTTCATGGACTACGATGGGCTGGTGATAGGTCGTCTCCATGTTCTCCTGTCTCTTAGGAGCTGCCCGGTGAAGGCAGATCTGGACCGCCTGGCTGGATGGTCCTTGTAGGCGATTCGGTTCCCAGCAACCCAGCCTACTCCTCGAGACCGGTTCCCTGTCCCAGCAATTCAAGGTAGTGCCGGTAGGCGAAAGCCCGATCGCGTCGGCGCCCGCTGCGTTCCTCAAGGATATCGTGATCAACGAGCAGATCGACGGCCTTGGTTGCCGTTGGCCTCGTTGTCTCGAGCAACGCCATCACTCTGGCCACCGACACGATTGGATGGTCAGGCAGCAGCTCCACAAGTCGGAGCGCACCGACGGACGTTCTGGCTAGCGCCAGGACCCGCTTGCGGTCAGTCTCAAACAGCGTGTTCAATTCCCGCGCAGCATCGGTCGCTTGAACGGCCACGGATGCAATCCCCTCCAGGAAGAACCGTGTCCACTGCTCCCAATCACCGTCGATCCGCACGGCGTTGAGGTTCTCGTAGTAGCTTGTACGGTGTTGTTTGAAGTAGAGGCTGATATAGAGAAGCGGCGCGTCTAGCAGCGCCCAGTGTTCGAGCAGAAGTGCAATCAGAAGACGTCCCAGCCGTCCGTTGCCATCAAGGAATGGATGGATCGTCTCGAACTGCACGTGCAGAAAACCGGCGCGGACCAGGGGGTGGATTTCATTTCCCTGATGAAGGTAGCGTTCGAATGCATCCAGGCAACCGAGCATTTCCTCCGGTGGAGGGGGCACGTGGATAGCGTTCCCGGGACGGGTGCCACCGATCCAATTCTGACTGCGCCTGAACTCCCCCGGGGCCTTGTTCGCGCCCCTTGTACCATGGAGCAGGCGCCGGTGAGCTTCACGCAACAGCCTAAGAGAAAGCGGCAATCCTTCGGGGTCGGCCAGCTGACTTCGCGCATACTGAAGGGCATCAAGGTAGTTGCAGATTTCCTCAACCGGGCCCACCTCGCCCCGATCCGGTTCATCCAAACGGTTGACTTCGTGTGCCAGGAGGTCTTCCAATGTCGCTTGGGTTCCCTCGATCTGGGAACTCAGCACGGCCTCTTTGCGGACAAAACCGTAGATGAACCAATCCCGATTGGGTACGAGCTCATTGGCGATGTTGAGTCGAGCCAGTTCCCTCTCGGCCCGGACAAGCAGCGTTGACACCTCTCCATCGATCTCTAGAGGGGGTTCGGGTGGAAGCGGTCTGGGTATGAAGGCCCGAACCTCCTCACCCAAAGTGCTTGTCACAACATAAGTTCCCGAATCCCTTTGCATGGGCCTCCCCTCCTGCGAAAGAATCCTTTACTAGGCGGAAGGAAAAGTAAAGAATTCTTTCTTTTCTAGAGTGCCGAGTTCCCCCGAAAGGCAGAGGCCATCTGTGGGGGTCTAACTATGTTGCCAATAATCGGTTACGGGTCACTTGCCCTCTGGAACCGTGCATCCCGAAGACGCTGGAAGCCGCCGTTTGACTTTCTGACTGCTCACGCGGAATGTTCCTGGCGAGCACTTCTGTACCGCCGGCTCGGAGTGCTTACAGGATAGCGCCCAATCAATCCGGAATCCTCATCTTACCACGCACCATCTTGCTGGGGTGCGTCTTGGATACAACTCGATGCCTTGCTATGAGCACGAAGTATACGAGCGTGTCCTGAATCACGAATCCACTTCCCGGGAGGGTCATCCGGGCTAGTCCCGCCTCCCGCAGTCCGCGAAAACCCTGTCCCCCTTCTGGGTGGCAGGCTCCCTGGGAAGGGAGTAGATTATCTCTTGGGACAGTGCTGCTCCCGGCAGCGTCGGCCGTGAAACCCCTAAGCTGGGGTAGGAGGTGCGCCATTCTGTGCGGATCCATTGTTCTTTGATCCGCAGAACTGCGACTTCACGCCTCAGTGTGACTTCCCATGTGCGCCGTTCACGTAGCCGAGGGCCACCATGGCGGCGTCACGGAGCTCGGCCGGGGCCGGATCCTCCGCAAATACGTCGCATAAAGCCCGTATCTAGCCGGTGTTGAGCGACGGGCCCCGCGGAAGGGCTTTAGGGGCCCAGAGCGGGGACGAGAAACATGGCGGAGAGATAGAAATATCGCGGAGAGAATAGGCGCAGCAGTAAGGAACCACATAGCAGTAAGGAACCGCATAGCAGTGAGGGAAGGCATGGCAGTGAGGCATGACGAGGCAACGGAACAGGGCCCTGGACGAAAGCTAACCATCCGCTTCACCCTGAATGGCTCCATCTGTGAGGCAACGGTCCCGCCGGAGACCACCCTGCTGCAGCTCCTGCGCGACCGGCTCAATCTGACCGGCACCAAATGCGGCTGCGAGATCGGCGAATGCGGCGCTTGCACAGTGATCCTCGATGGCCGGGCAGTGGCGAGCTGCCTCGTACTGGCCGGACAGGTCGATGGACTGCACGTCCAGACCGTTGAGGGACTGGCCGGGAAACCAGCTCCAACGGCTGAGGAATTGCATCCGCTTCAGAAGGCCTTTCTCGACCGCGATGCCGTGGCGTGCGGATTCTGCACGCCCGGAATGCTAATGTCGGCCAAGGCTCTACTGGATGAGAACCCCGAGCCTTCCAGAGACGAGATCCGCAGGGCAATCAGCGGGAACCTGTGCCGCTGCACCGGATACATTCCCATCGTTGAGGCCATCGAGAGGGCCGCGAGCGAGATCAACAGACAATCAGCCTGTCACGAGCACGATGAAAGGGAAGCATGATGGCCCGCAGGCGAGGAGCTCCACCGCCGCCGCGGACGGGGCCACGGCAGGACTCTCGTGTACAAGCTGGTGCAAAGGCGCCTCAGCGCCCGGGGAAGCAATCTGCCCTCTCTGATACGATGCGCAGCGAACACGCCTTCACCTTCTCGCAGGCAGTTAGCGAAGCCTGGCGCTGTCTACAGTGCTTCGATCCCCCCTGCACACAGGCATGCCCGGCGGGAATCGTGATCCCGCGCTTTATTCGGATGATCCGAAGTTGGAATATCGAGGGCGCAGCAGAGGTGGTCAGGAGTTCCAACCCGATGGCGATGAGCTGCGGCCTGGCCTGCCCCGACGAGCAGCTCTGCGCCTCGGCCTGCACACGGGCGGAAATCGATCGGCCCGTCGAGATCCGCCGCCTGCACCAGTTCGTCACCGAGCAGTCGGACGTTACCCGGCCGAGACCTCCCAAGGTCGCGCCCTGCGTAGAAGGACGCCGCATAGCCATAGTTGGTGCAGGACCCGCCGGACTGGCTTGCGCGTTCGAACTAAGGCGCGTGGGACTCAGTGTAACCCTATTTGAGAAGCGAGATCGCTTGGGCGGCGTGCTCTCTAACACAATCCCCCTCTATCGCTTCTCTGAAGGCGCGGTGCTTCAAGATGCCCGCTGGTCGCTTGGACTGCCCCTCAGACGTTCCCACTCGAGGGCGAAGAAAGCACGGACGGATAAGTCCCAGGCCTCCGCTGATGTAACACTGCGCGCATCAGTCGATGTCAGACTGCGCACAGAAGCCACGGATGTCGAGACTCTGGCCAAGGAGTTTGACGCTGTCTTCATCGCTACGGGAATATCGGGCAGCACGTCCGCAGCTGCAGCCGTTAAACCGGGCACTGCATCCGGCGCACCTGAGGTGTCGCCCACATCACCTGCGATTCCACCCACAGAACTAGAGACCGCATCCGCCCGGCATGGAGCAGTATCGCTCCCACTACCGCTTGAGGGAATCCACCTCAAGGGTGTATGCGCAGCAGAGGATTTCCTCGAAAGGTGCCGCAGAGTTCGCTATCGCAATACCATCGGATCCGATGTAGTCGTCATTGGAGGCGGGAATGTTGCTGTCGATGCGGCCTTGGCAGCCGTGCAGTGCGGTGAGATGAGGTCCGCCGCAGGACCCTTGCGCGCCACCGCGCGACGTGGGCAGATCACCGCAAAACCTCGTGTACACATCTTGTACAGAAGAACCAGGGCACAGATGCCCGCCTGGGAGCGTGAGCTGCAGGAGGCCGAATGTGCAGGCGTGGTGATACACTTCCTCGTGAGCCCCGTCGCACTCGTCGGCAAGCGGGGAAGACTCACCGGAATTAAGCTTGGCAAGACAACCTTGGGGCCAGAGGACGCAAGCGGCCGCCCGCGACCAGTGCCCCTGCCAGGAAGCGAATTCATCATGCCCTGCGATCAGGCCATCCTCGCCACCGGGATGCGGCTCGACCGTGGTCCGCTAGGGACGCTTCCCATTACCAAGCACGGTTTATTGAGGGCAAACCCGCGGACGCGCCGGGTGCGGGGGAACATCTTCGCCGGGGGGGATGCTGCCGGAGCAGAGCAGTCGATAGTGGCAGCTGTACGTGATGGAAAACTCGCAGCCCGAGCAATCGCGGCTTCTCTGGGCGTGAAAGATGTCTGAGCCTCAGTAAAGGCGGCCTCCGTCGGCGTGAAGGATGTCTGAGCCT